>CAMLRH010000017.1 GCA_946482375.1 uncultured Caulobacteraceae bacterium
ATGATCGCGGAGGCGGCGGCTTCGGCGCCGCTGGTGGTGTTCCATGAGGGGCGCCGCGCGGCGGACCATCCGCTGCAGGCGCTCATCAACCGGCCGAACCCGGAGCAGGGCGGGCCGGACCTGATGGAGGCCTTCTTCGGGAGCCTGCAGACGGCGGGGAACGCGTATCTGGAGGCGGCCGGCGTCGGCGAGGCGCCGGGCGAGCTCTATGCGCTGCGGCCCGATCGGATGAAGGTGGTGCCCGGGCGGCAAGGCTGGCCGGAGGCTTACGACTATTCGGTGGGCGGTCGGTCGGTGCGGCTGACGCGCGACGCCGACGGCTGGCTACCGGTGCTGCACCTCAAGCTCTTCCATCCGGCCGACGACCACTACGGCTACTCGCCCTTGGAGGCCGCGGCCTTCGCCATCGACGTGCACAACGCGTCCGGCGCCTGGAACAAGGCGTTGCTCGACAACGCCGCGCGGCCTTCGGGGGCACTGGTCTACACCAGCCGCGAGACGGGCGACCGGCTCACGGAAGAGCAGTTCGACCGGCTGAAGACCGAGTTGTCGGAGGCCCATGTCGGCGCCGACAACGCCGGGCGGCCGCTGCTGCTGGAAGGCGGGCTCGACTGGCGGCCGATGTCGTTGACGCCGCACGACATGGACTTCATCGAGGGCAAGCACGCCGCCGCACGCGAGATCGCGCTGGCGTTTGGCGTGCCGCCGCAGCTGCTCGGCGTGCCGGGCGACAACACCTATGCGAATTACCGCGAGGCCAACGGGGCGTTCTGGCGCCAGACCGTCATTCCGCTGGCCGAGCGGGCGGCGCGCGCCATGACGGCGTGGCTCTCGGCAAAGTTCCCCGGCGTACGCATCGCCCCGGACCTCGACGCCGTGCCGGCGCTGTCGGCCGAGCGCGAGGCGCTGTGGGCGCGGCTGGAGGCGGCGAGTTTCCTCACGCCCGAAGAGCGGCGGCGTCTCGCCGGACTGTCCGATGAATCTTGAACCCTCCTCCCTCGAGGGGAGGAGGGCAGGGTGGAGGGTGCGGCCGCTGAAGATTGGCGGCGAGCGCAAGTGGGCTCTGAGCCGACCAGCGCCCTTCCGTCATCTCCCTGCTTACACCCCCATCCCCGGCCCTTCCCCCCTCGAGGGGGAAGGGAGGAGTGCTCATGCCTGAATCACCTCGCTGGCCGCTGGCCGTCATCGTCGCCATCGCCTTGCAGGCGGCGGGCGCGCTGCTGTGGGCCGGTCAGGCGGCCGCCCGCATCGACGAACTGCAAGGCCGCATCGAGGCCCAGGCGCCTGTCGCCGAACGTCTCGCCCGGCTGGAAGAACAGGCCGCCGCCACGCGGGCTGCCCTGGAGCGGATCGAAGCCAAGCTGGATCGTTCCTGAACCCGAGTGTGCCCGCGAAGGCGGGCATGCAAGCTGAGTCTGGCGCGGGCGGAGAGCCCGCTTGGGTCCCCGCCTTCGCGGGGATGATCGGATTGATATGACTGAAACACTGGAGATCGAGGGCTACGCCTCGCTGTTCTGGACGCGCGACCTCAACGAGGACGTGACGGCCGCCGGGGCCTTCGCGGCCAGCCTGGCGCGGACCGGGGCGGCGGGTGTGAAGATGCTCTACCAGCACGAAGCCGAGGCGCCGGTCGGCGTCTGGGACGAGATCGTCGAGGACGAGCGCGGGCTCTACGTCCGCGGGCGGATCCTGTCGGTGACGCCGCAGGCGCGGCTGGTCGCGGCGCTGGTCAAGGCCGGCGCGGTCGACGGCCTCTCCATCGGCTTTCGCACCGTGAAGGCGCGTCCGGACGAGACCGGGCGGCTACGGGTGCTGACCGAGGTGGAGCTTTGGGAGGTGTCGGTGGTGACGTTCCCGATGCTGCCGGGGGCACGGATCGCCAACGTGCGCACCCAAGCGCCAGCTTCAGAAGCGGAGGCGGCCTAGCTCAGTAGTGTCAAACCCCACCGCCGTAGACGAGCAAGTACGGCAGTAGGATCAGCAAGCTGGCGCCCACCAAGACGCGAGCGATGACAAGGCCAAGCACGCGTCGTCTGGGACTGCCGAAGATTAGCCAAAAGAGAGCGGTGGCGGCGAGTACCGCCATGGCGGCAGGAAAGATGACGTACCAGCGAACCTGAATCGGATCTGGTTCGGCCGGGGCGATGCGCTCGGCGACACCGGCTATCAGACTCACGCCGATCAGGGACAAGCCGCTCCAGAACAGCAGGTTCAAGGCGGCAAGGACGCGGGTGACGATCATATCGCGGGTCATCCGCGGGATCATACCCGCCATGGTTGAAATGATCGACCCACAGCAACACCCCTCCCCCTCAATGGGGGAGGGGCAGGGGTGGGGGTGTGGCCGCTAAGGCGACGGGAAGGCTGAGGAGGGCGCTCCCCCATCCGGCTCTCCTCGCCCCGACGCCCTGCGCACACCCCCATCCCAACCCTTCCCCCATCGAGGGGGAAGGGCTCTTTTCACCGGAGAACCCCTGAATGAAAGAAACCAAACACGTCGCGGCCCAGCCGGCCGCGCGGGCGGCGATGCATGAGGTCATGGCCGCTTTCGAGGCCTTCAAGGCGGCCAATGACGAGCGGCTGGCGCGGCTGGAGCAGAAGAAGGCCGATCCGCTGCTGGAGGAGAAGGTGTCGCGCATCGACGCCTCGCTGCAGCGGCTGACGAGCGAGGCGCGGCGTCCGGCGCTGTCGGAAGGCGGGCTGGTGCTGCCCGACGAGCGCAAGGCGGCCTGGTACGGCTATCTGAAGACCGGCGCGTCCGTGCCGGGGCTCGAAGCCAAGTCGATCAGCGAGGCCGGCTCTGGCGGCTACATCGTGCCGCCCGAGACCGAGCGGATGATCGAGCGGCGTCTGGCCATGACCTCCCCGATGCGCGAGATCGCCACGGTCCGCACCATCGGCTCCAACATCTTCAAGAAGCCAGTCTCGACGGCGGGCGTGGAGGCCGGCTGGGTGGCCGAGACCGCCGCCCGCGACGAGACCGACGCGCCGACGCTCGCCCTGCTGGAGTTCCCGGCGGCCGACCTCTACGCCAACCCGGCGGCGACGCAGGCGCTGCTCGACGACGCCTTCGTCAACCTCGACGAATGGCTGGCGGCCGAGTGCGAGGACGCCTTCGCCGCGCAGGAGACCGACGCCTTCGTCAACGGCGATGGGACGAACAAGCCGAAGGGCTTCCTGGCCTATACGAACGTGGCCGAGGCCGACCATGATTGGGGCGAGGTCGGGTTCGTGCTGTCGGGTGGAGCGGGCGCGTTCGCGGCGTCCAACCCGGTCGATAAGCTGATCGACCTCGTCTATGCGCCGAAGGCCCAGTACCGGGCGAACGGCCGCTTCGTGATGAACCGGCGCACGGCCGCCTCGATCCGCAAGTTCAAGGACGCCGACGGCAACTACATCTGGCAGCCGGCGACGCAGCCGGGGGCGGTCTCGACCCTGCTCGGCTATCCGGTCACCGAGATCGAGGCCATGCCGGACGTGGCGGCCAACAGCTACTCGATCGCGTTCGGGGACTTCGCCAAGGGCTATCTGATCGTCGACCGCGCCGGGGTGCGGGTGCTGCGCGATCCGTACTCGGCCAAGCCGTACGTGCTGTTCTACACGACCAAGCGCGTCGGCGGCGGCATCCAGAACTTCGACGCCATCAAGCTGATGAAGTTCGCGGCGAGCTAGCGAACCCCTCCCCCTCGATGGGGGAGGGGCAGGGGTGGGGGTGTGGCCGCTGGGCCTGGGCGATGAGCTCAGACGGCTCGGAGCCTCACGCGCCCACCCCGCACCCTCCCTGCGCTCACCCCCATCCCCGGCCCTTCCCCCATCGAGGGGGAAGGGAGGAGTTGCCAATGACCCAAGCCGTCACGGTCGCGGAGGCGAAGGCGTTTTTGCGCGTCACCGACTCCGCGGAAGATTCGCTGATTTCCATGCTGATCGACGCGGCGCAGGCGCGCGTCGAAACGGCGACCAATCTGACGCTCGACGAAGATTCCGCCGCGCCGCTTCGGCTCGCCATCCTGATGCTCGTCGCCCATGGCTTCGAGCATCGGGAGGCGGGCGAGGCGCCGGTGGGGCTCGTCGAGCCGTGGATCGCGCCCTACCGCACGGTGCGGCTGACGTGATTGGTCAACTTCGCAGGCTCGCGACGCTGAAGAGCGCCGTGGAGTCGGAAACCGCGTTCGGCGGGCGCACGCGAAGCTGGTCGGACGTCGCGACGCTGTGGGTAGACCTGAAAATCACCGGCGGCTCGGAAGGGGCGGAGGCCGATCAGCGGCCTTCGCTGTCCGAAACGGCGCAAGCCGAGGCCCGCGATCATCCGTCGGCCGCGGCCGGTCAGCGGCTGTCGGTCGGCGGGGATAACTGGCGCCTCGTCCGCCTGGTGCGCGGCGCCCCGAAGATGGGGCGCATGACCCTCCATCTTCAGAAAGATCCCACGTGAGCCTCGATCCCGACCGCGCCCTGCAGGCGGCGGTGCTGACGCGTCTGCGGGCCGATGCACCGCTGACGGCGCTGCTCGGCGGCCGCATTTACGACGAGCCGCCTGCCCAGCCGGCCTACCCCTATGTCACCATCGGCCGCGCCGAGAGCCGGCCGTGGGGCGGTGTGGACGGCGAGGGCGTCGAGCACGCTCTGACGCTGACCTGCGTCTCCCGCTTCGGCGGGGGGGAGGAGGCGAAGGCGGTGGTCGCCGCCATGCGGGCGAGCCTGCACGGCGCCGACTTCGCGCTGACCGACCATCGGCTTGTGAACCTGCGCGCCAGTTTCGCCGACGTGTTTAGGGCGTCCGACTGGCGCTCGACCTACGGCGTGCTGCGCGTGCGCGCCGTCACCGAACCCCTCTAGGAGAACCGATATGGCCGCCCAGAAGGGCAAGGACATCCTGCTGAAGATCGGCGACGGCGAAGAGCCCGAGGTCTTCACCACGGTCGCGGGCCTGCGCGCCCGGACCATCTCGTTGAACGCCCGCAGCGTCGACGCCACTGACAGCGACAGCGCCGGACGGTGGCGCGAGCTGCTGGCCGGGGCGGGCGTGAAACAGGCGTCGGTGTCGGGCGCGGGCGTGTTCCGCGACGCCGCTTCCGACGCCCTGATCCGCGCCGCCTTCTTCGCCCAGAGCGCCGACAACTGGCAGCTGATCGTGCCGGACTTCGGGACGCTGACCGGGCCGTTCCTGGTCGCGGCGCTGGAGTACGCCGGCGAGCATGAGGGAGAGGCGACTTATGCGATCACGCTGGCCAGCGCCGGTGAGATCACCTTCACGACCCTTTAACCGTGTGTTCCCGCGAAGGCGGGAACCCAAGCGGCGCTTCGACTGCCGCTGACTCAGCTTGGGTCCCCGCCTTCGCGGGGATGATCGGAGTAGGGATGACCTCAGAGAATAGGGCCCGAGGTGAAGTCGTTTGCCGCCTTGGCGGACAGCCGCGCCGCCTGTGCCTGACGTTGGGCGCGCTCGCCGAGCTGGAAACCGCGCTGGCGGCCGAGGGCTGGGAGGCGCTGTCGGAACGGCTGAGGCGGCTGTCGGCCAAGGATTTGATGGTCGTGCTGGCGGCCCTGTTGCGCGGCGGCGGGGAGGGTGACGTTGACCTGAGCGCCGTCGATTTCCGCGAGGCGGCCGAGGCGGTGGCCGCCGCCTTCACGGCTGCCGGCGGATGACCCCTTGGCCGGCGCTCATCCGGCTCGCCATGCAAATGGGGATTACCCCCGACGCCTTCTGGCGGCTGTCGCTCGTCGAGTGGCGGGCGCTGACTGGCGGGGAGGCCGAGGCCCTGTCGCGGGCCGCCTTCGAAACGCTTGCCCGACAATACCCTGACGAGAACGCATGACCGATTTCGAACGCGGCCTTTCCGGCTTTCCCCAGCAGGCGGCCGAAGCCTCCGCCGCCATCGCCGCCATTCAGGCCCCGGCCGAGAAGGCCGCCGCCGCCATCGACGACGCCTTCGCCAAGGCGGGCGCCAGCATGGTTCGCTCGCTGGGGCGGGCGGCGGCCGACGGCAAGATCACGCTGGCCGAACTGGCGCAGGCGGTGCTGAACGCGGTGAACGCCGCGGCCAGGGCCAACGGCGGCGGGTTGGCCGAGGCCATCTCCGCCGCCATGGGCGGCTTTTCAGGCGCCCGGGCGAACGGCGGACCGGTGACGGCCGGTGGGGCCTATTTGGTTGGAGAGCGCGGGCCGGAGGTCTTCCGTCCGGCCTCGGCGGGCTCGGTCGAGCCGGCCATCGGCGGCATGACCGTGAACGTGACGGTGCAGGGCGGGAGCGAAACCGCCCTGATCCGTTCCGACGCCCAGATCGCCCAGGCCTTGGCTCGCGCCGTCAGCCTGGGCGCGCGTCGGCTCTAGGCCGCCGGCAGCGGGCTGGCGGCCGGGGGTTCGCCGTACTTGTTGGCGCCGGGCTCGCCGGGGGTCAGGCCGACCCAGAGCAGGAAGCCGATGCCAACGAGGAAGGCCAGGCCGAACGTCAGGAACATCGCGCCCATACCGCCCATGGCGGCGCCGGCCATCATGTCATCGCGGCCGGAGAAGGCGCCCATGGCGGCCGCTCCGCCCATGCTCAAGGCGCCGATCATGATCAGTACGAAGCAGATGACCATCGGCGCGACCTGCAACCAGCCGCTCTTGCCCATGTCATGCAGCCGCTTCGAGTAGACGCAGACGCTGCAGTAGATCAGCGCCAGCCCGATCAGCCAGCCGATGAGCGGAATCCAGCTCAGCACCACGTTCGCGCCGAACAGGATCAGCACGGCGATCCAGAACGACTGCCGGCTGATGCGTCCATCCGCAGAGAGAAAAAGGGTCTTCCAATCCATGTTCGCCTCCCAAACCCGTAAGGACGGTATGGCGCCTTCGGGATTCCGTCCATGACCGTGTTTCACGAGGTTCGTCTGCCCGCGCGGCTGGCGTTCGGATCGACCGGAGGGGTGGAGCGCAGGACGGAGGTTGTGACGCTCGCCTCGGGGTATGAGCGGCGCGCCAGTCCGTGGGCGCATGGGCGCCGCCGCTACCTGATCGGGGCCGGCGTGCGCTCGCTGGACGACGCCGCGGCGCTGGTGGCGTTTTTCGAGGCGCGGCGGGGGCGGCTTTACGGCTTCAGATTCAAGGACTTCGCCGACTTCAAGAGCTGCGCGCCGTCGGCGGCGGTGGCGGCGACCGATCAGGAGATCGGCGTCGGCGACGGCGTAGAAACCGCCTTTCAGCTGGTGAAGGTCTATGGCGATGTGGCGCGGGAGGTGCGCAAGCCGGTCGCGGGGACGGTGGTCGCGGCGCTGGACGGCGTGCCGACGTCGGCCTTCACGGTCGATACAGCAACCGGCGTCATCACCTTCGACGACCCGCCGGCGAACGGCGTCGAAATCACCGCCGGGTTCGAGTTCGATACTCCGGTACGCTTCGACACCGACCGTATCGACGTCACGCTGGAGGGCTTCGAAGCCGGACGGGTGGTGGCGGTTCCGTTGGTGGAGGTTCGCGTCTGACATTCCCTCCCCTTCATGGGGAGGGTGGCGGCGCGATGGCGCCGACGGGTGGGGGAGTGGCCCCGACTTCCCCACCCGACTGCTTCGCAGTCTTCCCTCCCCATGAAGGGGAGGGAGTGGAGTTTGCATGAAAACCATCCCTTCCGAACTGGCCGCCCGGATCGAGTCCGGGGCGGCGATGCTGTGCCATGTCTGGCTGCTGACGCGGGCGGACGAGGTGCGGCTGGGCTTCACCGATCATGACCGCAACCTGACCATCGACGGCGTGGTCTGCAGCGCCGCGTCCGGCTGGATGGCGGGGGCGGCGGATCAGACGCTGGGCTTTGCGGCGGGCGCGGCGGCTGCGGCCGGGGCGCTCGATAGCGAGGCCATCACCGAAGAAGACATCGCCGCCGGGCTCTATGACGGCTGCGCTGTCGAATGCCGCCGGGTCGACTGGAGCGATCCGACGCTGTCGGTGGTGCTGTGGAGCGGCCGCATCGCGCGGATGAAACGCGAGGGCGCGGCTTTCACGGCCGAGGTCGAAGGACCGCTGGCGGCGCTGGACCGGGTCGCGGGGCGGACCTACGGGCGGCTCTGCGACGCCAACCTGGGCGATGCGCGGTGTGTGGTGGCAGGGAGCCATCCGGACTTCGCGCTCGGTTGCGACAAGCGGTTTTCGACCTGCCGCGACCGGTTCGACAACACGCTGAATTTCCGCGGTTTCCCGACCATCCCGGGTGACGACGTCCTCACCGCCTATCCGGCCGAGGGCGAACGGCATGACGGGAGTTCGCGGCGGTGCTGCCCCCTCCGGCCCTTCGGGCCACCTCCCCCAGAGGGGGAGGATCTTGCGCCGTGGATGCTCCCCCTCAGGGGGAGCTGTCGGCGAAGCCGACTGAGGGGGTTTCTCGCGCGCAGATCGTTGCCACCGCGAGAACCTGGCTCGGCACGCCCTATCAGCATCAGGCCTCGCTCAAGGGCGTGGGCTGCGATTGCCTGGGGCTGGTGCGGGGCGTGTGGCGCGAGCTCTACGGCGAGGAGCCGGAGGCGCCGCCGCCCTATCGCGCCGACTGGGCCGAGACGGGTTCGCGAGAGACGCTGCTGGACGCGGCGCGGCGGCATCTGAAACCCATTCTCATCGACAGCTTCCAGCCCGGCGACGTGCTGCTGTTCCGAATGACGGCCGACGCCTGCGTGAAGCACGCGGCTATCGTTTCGGCCGGCGATCCCGGCGCGAAGATCATCCATGCCTACTGGGGCCGGGCCTGCGTGGAGAGCTGGCTTGGGCCGTGGTGGCGTAGGCGGCTGGCGGGGGCGTTCTCGTTTCCCGGGCGTTTTGTAGCCCCTCCCCTCAAGGGGGAGGGGTTGGAGTGGGGTGTGGCCGCTGAGCTGACGTCTGACGCTCAGCGGGCTCAGAGCCCGTAGCGCCCACCCGTCACCTACTGCACTCACCCCCATCCCCGACCCTTCCCCCCTCGAGGGGGAAGGGAGGAGTTATTCATGGCCCAGGTCATCCTCTCATCGGTCGGCTCGGCCATCGGCGGGCCGATCGGCGGCGCCATCGGCTCGGTCATCGGCGGCTATATCGACCAGCAGGCCATCGCCTCGCTGATGCCGGCGCGCCAGATCGGGCCGCGTATTCCGGAATTGCGCCTCCAATCGACGGGCGAGGGCCAGCCTATCGCCTGCGTCTTCGGCCGCGCGCGGATCGCCGGCCAGATCGTCTGGGCCGCACGCTTCAAGGAGCGGCGCATCGAGAACCGCACCGGCGGCGGCAAGGGCGGCGGCGGGCAGAAGACGGTCGAGTACCGTTACTCGCTGTCGTTTGCGGTGGGTCTCTGCGAGGGCCCCATCGACGGCGTCGGGCGGGTGTGGGCCGACGGCAAGCCGATGGACATGTCGGGCGTCGTCATGCGCGTGCATACCGGCGCCGAGGACCAGACGCCCGATGCGCTGATCGAAGCGGTGGAGGGCGAGGCGCCGGCCTATCGCGGGCTCGCCTATGTGGTTTTCGAGGACTTGCCGCTGGCCGCCTACGGCAACCGGCCGCCGCAACTCTCCTTCGAGATCTTCCGCCGGCCGCGTGTCGGCGATGCGCCGGCGCTGGAGGACATGCTGACGGGCGTGTGCCTGATCCCCGGCGCGGGCGAGTTCGTCTATGCGACCGACACCGTGCAGCGGCGCGACGGGCTGACCCGGATCACGGCCGAGAACGTCAACAATACCGATGGGCGGCCGGACATCGTCGTCTCGCTCGACCAACTTCAGGCGCAGCTCCCGAACGTCGAGGAGGTGATGCTGGTCGTCTCCTGGTTCGGGACGAGCGTCCTCTGCGGCGAGTGCCTGGTCCAGCCGGGTGTCGAGCAGGACGCGAAACAGACCATCCCATTCAGCTGGCGCGTCTGTGGCGTGGACCGGGACGAGGCGCATCTGGTTTCGACCGTGGACGGCGGCCCGGCCTATGGCGGTACGCCGGCGGACGCGGCGGTTCTGCACGCCATCGCCGAGATCAAGGCGCGGGGGCTGAAGGTGGGCTTGTATCCCTTCATCCTCATGGACTGCGACGACTACCCCTGGCGCGGGCGGATCGGCTGCGAGCCGGGGACGGACAAGACGGCGGCCGTGAACGGGCAGGTGGCCGACTTCTTCGGCAGCTGCGCGCCCGGCCATTTCGGCGTTTCGGGTGGCGAGGTGACCTATTCCGGCCCGGCCGAATGGGGCCTGCGCCGGATGGTGCTGCACTACGCGAAGATCGCCGCGATGGCCGGCGGGGTCGATACGTTCCTCATCGGCTCGGAGCTGCGCGGGGTGACGACGTTGCGGAGTTCCGCGACGGCGTACCCGGCGGTGGCGGAGCTCGCCGACCTGGCGGCGGATGCGCGGACGATCCTTGGGGGTTCGACGGCCATCGGCTACGCGGCCGACTGGAGCGAGTATTTCGGCCACCAGCCCACGGACGGCACGGGCGACGTCTTCTTCCATCTCGATCCGCTGTGGGCGCATGCCGAGATCGACTTCGTGGGCATCGACTACTACCCGCCGCTCGCCGACTGGCGGGAGGGCGACGGCCATCTGGATGCCGCGCTCGGCGGGCCGCATGAGGCGGCCTACATCGACGCCAACATCGAGGGCGGCGAGGGCTTCGACTGGTACTACGCCAGCGAGGCCGACCGTGACGATCAGGTGCGCACGCCGATCACCGACGGCGCCTACGGCGAGCCGTGGGTCTATCGGCCGAAGGACCTCAGGAACTGGTGGGGGAACGCCCACCACAACCGGCCGGGCGGGGTGCGCTCGGGGACGCCGACGGCGTGGACGCCCGAGATGAAGCCGATCCGGCTGATCGAGTTCGGCTGCCCAGCCGTCGACAAGGGCGCCAATTCGCCGAACCTCTTCGTCGATCCCAAGAGCAGCGAGTCGAGCCTGCCGCCGTACTCCGACGGCACGCGCGACGACTATGGCCAGAGACGTTGCCTGGAGGCGGTGCTGGCGCACTGGGCGGATGAGTCCATGATCGAGGCGATGAGCGCCTGGTGCTGGGACGCGCGGCCGTTCCCGGACTTTCCGGCGCGGTCGAACGTCTGGGCCGATGCGCCGAACTGGTCGCTGGGGCACTGGCTGACGGGGCGAGCGGGCGTGGCGCCCGTCGCCGATCTTGTGGTGGCGTTGGCCGAGCGCGCGGAGGTGGAGATCGACCCCGGCGAGGTCGGCGGGGTGCTGACCGGCTATGTCGTCGACCGGCCGATGCGGCTGCGCGACGCGCTGGGGCCGCTGGCTCAGGCGTTCGCCTTCGACGGCGCCGAGCGGGAAGGATTGCCGACGATGATCGGGCGCGATGGCGCGGCCGTGCTGGAGCTGGGCGAGGACGAGTTGGCGTGGCCGGAGCGGGCCGACGCGCCGCGATCCGCCGCGCGGACGTTGGAAGCGCCACCCGATGTCGTGCGCCTGCGCTTCATCGACGAGACCGCCGACTACCAGACCGGCGCGCTGACCGTGCGCCGCGATCCGGCGGGGGCGGGCGACACGCTCGTTTCCGACCTGCCGATGGTGATGGCCGCACCGGACGCCGAGCGGATCGCACGGCGGACGCTGGCGCGGGGGCTGGCGGCCAAGGATGAGGCCATCGCGCACCTGTCGCCGCTGACCGCGCTGAAACTGGAAGCCGGCGACGTCATCGAGATGGAGGAGGCCGACGGCCGCTGGCGCGTCGTGCGCCTCGACCTCGACGAACAGCCGCGCGCGCATCTGGAAGCCTGCGAGCCGCCGGAGGCGCCGTCCGCCGTGTTGCCGGAGTGGACGCCGCCGCCGGTGGTCGAGCCGGCCGGGCCGCCGGTGTTGCACTTGATGGACCTGCCGCCGCTGCCGGGGTCGGAGGAGGACTCGCGGCCGGTGGTTGCGCTCGCTTGCGAGCCGTGGCGGGCGATTGACGTGCACGCGGGCGCGAGCGCTTCGGCGCTGACCGTGCGGGCGCGCGTCGGCCAGCCCGCCGTCGTCGGCGAGACGTTGAGCAGCCTGCCGGTCGGACCGCTGCATCGCCTCGATCAGGCCACGACGCTGACGGTGCGGGTCGAGGGCGCCGTGCTGGAAAGCCGCGACCTCGACGCCGTGCTGGCGGGGGCCAATGCGCTGGCGGTGTTCACGGCGGCGGGCGAGTGGGAGGTCATCCAGTTCACGACCGCGACTGCGGTTGGCGAGGACACATACGAACTCAGCGGCCTGCTGCGCGGCCAGGCCGGCAGTGACCCGGCGATGGCCTCGACGCCGGCAGGCGCGCCGGTGGTGCTGCTGGGCGAAGGCCTCGAGCGGGCCGATGTCAGCCAGTACGAACGCGGCCTGCCGCTCGTCTGGCGCGCAGCGCCCGCGGGCGATCCGCCGTCCGGCTCGGCCATGACCGAGGCCGCCTTCACCTGGAACGCGCTGGCCCTGCGGCCCTTCTCCCCCGCCCACCTGCGCATGAGCGCCGAAGCAGGCGGTCTCGCGATCAGCTGGATCCGCCGCGCCCGCCTCCACGGCGACGGCTGGGACGCCGAACCGCCGCTGGGCGAGGAGACCGAGCGGTATCGGGTCGAAATCCTCGATGGCTTGGATGTGGTTCGCACGGAGGAGGTGACTGAACCGGCCTTCCTCTACACGACGGCCATGCAGGCGACGGACTTCCCGTCCGGCACGCCCGACCCGCTGACCGTTCGCGTCAGCCAGTGGTCGGCGACGTTCGGGTGGGGAGCCTACACCGTGCGCTATTTGAGAGCGTAGGCCGAGTTGCGGCGACTCTCGTGTGCAGGTAGCGCTTGTTAAATCGGCATTCAGACCGGCTGCGCTAGGAACCTTGTCCGTTGACAACTGTTAACAAGTTAACACATCAATGGGGTCGCGATGCCTAGGTCGCGCCACCCCAACAAAGAGGTTGAGGAGGCCGTCCAGGACGCGGAAACGAAAGGATGGACTTGGCGCCAGATGGGCCATTGGGGCCGTCTCTTCTGCGCCCATGCAGACCGAAACGGATGCCAGGTCGGCGTGAATGGGACGCCGAAGAACCCAGGGAATCACGCGCGCCAAATTCGACGAGCAGTGGATCGGTGCCCGCACCAACACGAGGCCGACGATGAAGACGTTTGAATTCGCGATCATCGCTTCCGGTTTGAACCCTGAAGCGGAAGACTATGAAGCGCGCTTCTACGAAGCAGGGTGTGATGACGCCACCATTTCGTTCCAGAAGGGCTACACGATTGTGGACTTCGCTCGGGATGCAGAGTCCATCGAGGAGGCTATCACTTCCGCGATCAAAGACGTCACCGTCACCGGCGCGCATATTGAACGCGTCGAACCTGATCCCCTGGTCAGCTTGGCTGAGATAGCCGCGCGTACTGGTCTGACGAGGGCGGCCGTTTCGAATTACGCGAAAGGGTCGCGAGGAGCCGGCTTTCCGCCGCCAGTCGCCCGCATTACCTCGGAGAGCCCATTGTGGAGTTGGGCGGCCGTGACCGCCTGGCTCTACAGACGTCGCCGAGTGACGAAGGCTGTCGCCTGCGAAGCCAAGGTCTTCGAAGCTGCAAATGAGGCGCTGTCGGACGGCGATCCAGATCTGGGCGCTCGGCTGAAGCAGCGGCTGCGCCAGGTCGAGCCGGCGCTTTAAACGCTCAGCCGACCTGTTGCCAAAATGCAACAAACGGCCTTGCGTCCCTTGGCGAACGCTCTAGATGATGGGGATGAGCAGTTGGGCAGACGAGGACGTCTTGGCGCGCGACCCGTATCAGGAGCTGGGCGTATCCCGCGGCGCGAGCGCTGACGAGGTCCGCAAGGCTTTCCGAAAGCTCGCCAAGCAGCACCACCCCGACACCAATCCCGGCGACAAGGCCTCCGAGGAGCGGTTCAAGCGCGTTTCCGCCGCCTTCGACATCCTGGGCGACGAGGAGAAGCGCAAGAAGTTCGACGCCGGCCAGATCGACGCCGACGGCCGCGAAACCTTCCGCGGCTTCAACCCCGGCCAGGGCCCGTGGGCCCAGCAGGGCGGCTTCCAGAACGGCGGCTATCGCGGCGGACCCGAGTTCGAGGGCGCCGACCTCAACGACATCCTGGGCGAGATGTTCGGCCGTCGCGGCGGCGGCGCGGGCTTCGGGTTCGGCGGCGGTCGGGGCGCGGATGTGCGCGCGCGGTTGGACGTCGACCTGGAAGACGCCATCCGGGGCGGGACCAAGCGCATCAGCTTCTCCGACGGCCGCACGCTGGACGTCACCATCCCCAAGGGCGCAATCGAGGGGCAGGTCCTGAGGCTGAAAGGCCAGGGGCAGCCGGGGCCGCGCGGCTCCGGCGACGCGCTGATCGAGCTGCATATCCGCTCCCACCCCATCTTCAAGAAGAAGCGCGACGTCCTGCACATGGATCTGCCGGTGTCGCTGCCGGACGCGGTGCTGGGCGGCAAGGTGCAGGCGCCGACGCCGGACGGACCCGTCAGCCTGAAGGTGCCGAAGGGCTCCAATTCGGGCGCGGTGCTGCGCTTGAAGGGGCGCGGCCTGACCGACCCCAAGACCGGCAAGCGCGGCGACCTGCTGGCGCGGCTGGTGGTCACGCTGCCCGAGGGCCACGACCCCCAGCTCGAGGCCTTCGCCGAGCAGATGCGGCGCGAGCGGCCCTACTCGCCGAGGCGGCGGATGTGACCGGTGGTCGCATACGCGCTCGATGAACGTTATTCAGGCGATATTCAGGCTGACGGTCCTATCTCTCTCCGCATGAAGCGTTTCGCTGTCCTTCTCACGATCTTCGCGATCGGCGTGACCCTGCCGGGTGTCGCCGACGCGCAGAACCGTGGGCGCGACCGCGACCGCAGCGAACAGGTGCGCGAACGCAACCGCGATCGTGACCGCGACCGTTCCGACAGCCTGGGCTCCAATTGGCGTCCGCAGCAGGACGAGGCGCGCCGTGGCGTGAGCCAGGGCCGCATGATCCCGCTGGAATCCATCGCGCCGCGCCTGAACCGCCGCGCGCCGGGCCGTCTGCTCGACGCCGGCATCGAGAGCCGGGGCGGCCTGCCGGTCTATCGCGTGCGCTGGCAGGCGGCGGATGGCCGTCGTATCGACTACCTTGTCGACGCCGCCACCGGCATGATCATCGGCGCCGACGGGGAATAACGACACCCATGCGAATCCTGCTCGTCGAGGACGATCCCGATCTGTCCCGTCAGCTCAAGCAAGCCTTGGGCGACGCGGGCTACGCCGTCGACCATGCCGCCGACGGCGAGGAAGCTCACTACCTGGGCGACGCCGAACCGTACGACGCCATCGTCCTCGACCTCGGCCTGCCGAAGGTGGACGGGGTGACGGTGCTGGAGCGCTGGCGTCGCGACAACATCTCGACGCCGGTGCTGATCCTGACGGCGCGCGGCGCCTGGAGCGAGAAGGTCGCCGGGTTCGACGCCGGGGCCGACGACTACCTGACCAAACCTTTCCATACAGAAGAACTGCTGGCCCGCCTGCGCGCGCTGCTGCGGCGCTCGGCGGGGCATGCGACGCCGAACCTGGAGTGCGGCGCGCTGCGGCTCGATCCGCGCGCGGCCCGGGCGTCGGTCGATGGCGAGCCGCTGCGGCTGACCTCGCTGGAGTACCGGCTGCTGCACTATCTGATGATGCACCAGGGCCGGGTCATCAGCCGCACCGAGCTGGTCGAGCACCTCTACGACCAGGACTTCGACCGTGACTCCAACACCATCGAGGTGTTCATCGGCCGCCTGCGCAAGAAGATCGGTCCCGACCGGATCGAGACGGCGCGCGGCCTCGGCTACCGGCTTGTGCCGCTGCCCGGAGAGGTTTCCGCAGCGTGACGGCGGCTGGGCGGCGCCCATCGCTTGTCCGCCGGCTGACGTGGCTGGCGGCGGGGTGGAGCGCGTTGGCCCTGCTCGTCACCGGCGTCCTGCTGACCACCGCCTTCTATCAGGCGTCGCTGCGCCGGTTCGACTTCGGCCTGGCCGACCTGTCGCAAGGGCTGCTGGCCGGCGCCGCGGTGGCGGCGAACGGGGAAGTCCAGGCCCCGCGGCTGACCGACGCCCGGGCGCTCAGGGCCTATTCCGGTCGCTACTGGCAGATCGCCGAGCATGCGCGGGGCGGGCGGATGCGCGCGCTGGTCCGCTCGCGCTCGTTGTTCGACCAGGAACTCGGCGTCACCAACGGCGCGCTGGCGAGCGTGGCCGCCGATCCCGGGTCGGAGGTCTACTACGACACCATGGGCCCGCTGGGGCAGCCGCTGCGGGCAGTGGCCATGCAGGTGACCCTGCCCGGCCGCAAGGCGCCGGTGATCATCATGGCCGCCGAGGACCGCACTCCCATCGACCGCGAGGCCCGACGCTTCGCCTTCCTGACGGCGGCGGCGCTGATGCTGCTGGGCGCGGGCCTGCTCGCCGCCATCATGATCCAGGTGCGGGTGGGCTTGCGTCCGCTGTTCGACCTGCGCCGGGAGATATCCGACGTGCGCAAGGGCAAGATCGAGCGGGTCGGCGGCGCCTATCCCGTCGAGCTGGAGCCGTTGGCCACAGAGCTGAACGCGCTCGTCACCCACAACCAGGAGGTCGTCGAACGCCAGCGCACACACGTCGGCAACCTGGCGCACGCACTGAAGACGCCGCTGTCGGTGATGCTGACCGAGGCCTCGCAGCGGCCGGGACCGTTGGCCAAGGTTGTTACGCATCAGGCGGATCTGATGCGGGGCCAGGTAGACCACCATCTGCGCCGCGCCCGCGCCGCCGCCCGGGCCCAGAGCCATGGCGAGCGTACGTTGGTCGAGCCGGTGCTGGACGAACTGGCCTCGACGCTCGAGCGCATCTTCCTGCCCAAGGACGTGGTCATCGACTGGCGCGCGCCGGAAGACCTTTGCTTCCGCGGTGAGCGGCAAGACCTGCTGGAGATGGCCGGCAACGTCATCGAGAACGCCGGCAAGTGGTGCAAGGGCAAGGTCCGTGTGAACGCCGCCCCACACGGCGATGGCCGGCTGCTGCTGAGCGTCGAGGATGACGGTCCAGGCCTGCCGCCGGAGCGCCGGGGCGAGGTGCTGAAGCGCGGCGCGCGGCTGGACGAGAGCGCGCCGGGGTCCGGTCTAGGCCTCGCGATCGTGGACGAACTGGCCCGCGCTTACGGCGGGTCGCTGACGCTTGGGGAGTCCGCCATGGGGGGCCTGAAGGTCGAGATCACGCTGCCTAGGGCGGAGAGTTGAACCCTCCTCCCTCGAGGGGAGGAGGGCAGGGTGGAGGGTGTGGCCGCTGATCTTGGTGAAGGACGCCAGTAGGCTCAGAGCCTTACGCGCCCATCCGTCAGATCACCGCGCACACCCCCATCCCCGACCCTTCCCCCCTCGAGGGGGGAAGGGAGTGGTTCCGGACTTGTTTTTAGGATAGCCACCCACCCATGCGTCTTTGGCCGAAATCCCGGAAGGCCCAGCGGCGGCTCACCGTCGTGCTGGCGGCGGCGCCGGTGCTGGCGCTGGCGGTGGGGCTGGCGCTCTACGGCCTGCGGGATTCCATCTCCTTCTTCTACACGCCGTCGCAGGCGATCGAGGCCAAGGTGCCGGCCGGGCGGTCGGTGCAGCTGGGCGGGCTGGTCGAGACCGGCAGCGTCATCCGCCATCCCGACGGGCGGGTGGAGTTCACGGTCGCCGACCGGATTGCGGCCTCGAAGGTCGTCTATCACGGCCAGTTGCCGGACCTGTTCCGCGAGGGGCAGGGGATCGTGGCGCAGGGCTCGTTCGACGGGGAGGGCGTCTTCGTCGCCAGCCAGGTGCTGGCCAAGCACGACGAGACGTACATGCCCAAGGAAGTCGCCGACGCCCTCAAGGAACAGGGCGAGTGGCATGGTGACGACGAACCAGCCCAATCGGGGGCGATTGACACGAATGCGCCCAAGTCCCGCCCAACCAATTCCTAATGACACAAAGGTAACTTGAGGGGCTTTGCGCGCTGGTGCATCGCACCTAGGTTCTCTAGCGAGTTCCGGCGCTTGGCCGGGAAACACAGAAGACGGAAGACATATGGCCGCCAGGAAAACGGGTTTTGTCGTAGGCGCAGTTGCGGGTGTGGGCGTCGCCGCCGCCGCCCTGGCGGGCGTGGGGCTTCGCATGAGCCCGGCTTCGGCCGAGCAGCCAATGCTGATGAGGACGGCCAACACCCAGGCCATGTTCGCGCCGCCGCCCGGCGCGCCGATGTCTTTCGCCGACATCTTCGAACAGGTTTCGCCGGCGGTCGTTTCGATCGACGTCACCTCGCGGGTCCAGGCCAACGCCTTCCGCCGCATCCCCGGCTTCGAGAACTTCCCATTCGACATCGTCCCCAAGGGCCAACAGCCGGGCCAGGAAGGCGAGGACGGCGGCGGCCAACCGCAGCTGCCGCGCGCCCAGGCCTCGGGCTCGGGCTTCTTCATCTCGGCCGACGGCTACGTGGTGACCAACAACCACGTCGTCGAGAACGCCGAGAAGATCACGGTGACGCTGAAGGACGGCCGTGAGATCGAGGCCGACGTGGTCGGCCGCGACGAGGGCACCGACCTCGCCGTGCTGAAGGTGCGCGGCGGCGGGCGCTTCCCGTATGTGAACTTCGAGAACTCCGCCAAGCCGCGCGTCGGCGACTGGGTCATCACGGTCGGCAACCCGTTCGGACTGGGCGGCACGGCGACGGCGGGGATCATCTCGTCCTACGGCCGTGACATCGGCGACACCTTCGTCGACTACATCCAGATCGACGCGCCCATCAACCGGGGCAACTCGGGCGGTCCGACCTTCGACATCTATGGTCGCGTCATCGGCGTGAACACGGCGATCTTCTCGCCGTCGGGCGGCTCGGTCGGCATCGGCTTCGCCATTCCCGCCGACGTCGCCGACACCATCACCAAGCAGCTGATCAGCGGCGGCAAGATCACCCGCGGCTACATTGGCGCGACCATCCAGAACTTCACGAAGGAGATGGCCGAGGCTCAGGGCCTGAGCCAGAAGGGGGCCATCGTCTCCGACCTGGTTCCGGGCGGTCCGGCCGAACGCGCCGGCCTGCAGACC
>CAMLRH010000018.1 GCA_946482375.1 uncultured Caulobacteraceae bacterium
TGTTGCTGCTGGCGCCCGCCGCCGCCCATGCCCAGGCTGCCGACCCCTACGATCAGGCCGTCGCCGCGCGGCTGGCCGGCCGCAACGCCGAGGCGATCCGCATCCTGGAGCCGCTCTCGCGGGAGCGGGCTAACGACGCCGACGTCTGGCTGAACCTTGGCCTCGTCTACATGGCCGAGGGCCGTCTCGACGACGCCGACCGGGCGCTGGCGACGGCGCGCACGCTCGCGCCCGACTATCGGGACGTGAAGGACGCGCAGGCGCGGCTGGCGCGGATGCGGGCCGAGCCCGCGACGCCGGCATGGCGGCTGGACGCGGGCGCGAGCTACAGCCGGCTGTCCGCCGGGCTCGAGCCGTGGCGGGGGGCCTGGCTCTACCTCGGCCGTCGGATGGGCGCGAACTCGGTGACGTTTGGCGTCGAGCACACCGACCGCTTTGGCCGCAGCGACATTTATCTGGAAGGCCAGGCCGCGCGGGATTTCGGCGCCTGGAACGGCTACGGGGCCGTCGGCGGAACGCCGGACGCGGACCACCGACCAGAGGTGGCGCTGAAGGCCGGCGCGGGCCTGAACGGCGGCGACATCGGCGGCGGCTGGGCCGCGCGGCCGGGGATCGACACCAGTTGGGCGCGCTACGCCAGCGGCGACGTGAAATCTCTGCAGCCGCGACTGACGTTGGAGCATGAAATGCTGGCGCTGACCGGCCGCTGGATCGCCACTTGGGACGAGTTCGACGAATTCCGCTCCGGCTACAGCCTGAACGGCGAGCTGCGCGTGACCGACCGTTGGCGGCTCTACGCCGGCTGGGCGGACGCGCCGGAGTCGTCGGAAGGCGTCACCATCGACGTGCGGGCGGCCAGCCTGGGTGTCGGCGTCGACCTGGACGAGCGCACGGCCATCCGGCTCGACGGGACGAAGGAGGATCGCGGCCCCTACGACCGCGACGAGGTTTCGGTGGGACTGACCCGACGGTTCTGACCCATGAACGGCCTCATGCTCCTGTGGTGGACCGCGATCGTTCTGTCGGCCACCTCGATTCTCTGGATGAGCGGTCTGATCGTCGGCCGCTGGTTCCGCTCGCGGCGCGAGGCGAAGTACGCGGCCGAGCGCAAGGTGGTGGACGGCGCGCTGGTCTCGCTGCTGCAGGGCGACACCGCCGAGCGCCGCCGGCTGGTCCCCAAACTACGCGGGGCGCACGCCACGGCCGAGGCGCTGAACGAAGTGCTGGGACTGGTGCGCGGCGCCGACCGCGAACGGCTGCTGACCAGCCTCAAGGGGCTCGGTGTCGATGACGTCATCCGGCGCGGCGCGGAACGGGGACGACCGGCGAGCCGCTTGCTGTGCATCGAGGCGCTGGTCGCCTTTCCCGACGAGGAAACCGAGGCGGTGCTGCGCCAGGTGGCGGTGACGGCGGGCGACCACGACTGCCGGCTAGCGGCAGTCCGCTCCCTCACCGACATGGGCGCCGATCTTTCCATCGGCAGGCTGATCGACGCGATGATCTACGACGGGCTGGTCCCGTCCGGCCCCGTCGTCGAACTGCTGCACCGGATGGCGGCGCGCTGGCCGCAGGACATGGCCGTGTCGCTGAGCCGCGATGACCTGACGCCGTCGATCCGCCCGCTGGTGGTCGAGGCGCTGGGCGGGACGGGCGACTACAACATGATCCCGCTGCTCAGCGAGGCGGTTGGCGATCCCAACACGGAAGTCCGCGCCGCCGCCGTGCGCGCACTCGGACACCTGGCTCACCCGGCGGCGGCCACGGCGCTGCGCCTGGCGCTCAAGGACGAGGCCTGGGCCGTCCGCGCGCTGGCCGCCGAGGCGGCGGGACGCACCGGGCTCATCGGGCTTGCGCCCCAGCTGGAGGCCGCGCTGGCCGATCCGGCCTGGTGGGTGCGCCACCGGGCGGCGGGCGCGCTGGCGCGGCTTGGGCCCGAAGGCATGCAGCTGCTGAAGAACGCGGCGAAGGGGCCTGACGAGGTCGCCAGCAACACGGCGTCGCTGGCGCTGGCGGAGCAGGCCGGATGACGGCGCAGGTTCTCGATATCCTGATGGGGATGGCGCAGGGCGTGGCGCTGTTCGTCATCGCCACCGGCCTGCTGCAGAACATCCTCTACCTGATCCAGCTGCTGCTGGCGGCGCGGGCGCTGGCGCTTCGGCCGCCGGTCGCCCAGCCCAGCCTGTTGTGGCGGCGATACTCGGAGAGCGCGCCGCCGATCACCCTCCTCGTGCCCGCCTACAACGAGGAAATGACCATCGTCGAAAGCCTGCGTTCGCTGCTGTCCTTGCAGTACCCGGCATTCGAGATCGTGGTCGTCAACGACGGTTCGAAGGACGGCACGCTACAGGCGCTGATCGACGCCTTCGAGCTCAAGCCCGTGAAACGGCACTACGAGATCGCCGCCCCCTGCGCGACTATCCGCGGGCTGTACGGCGCCAAGACCCAGCCGCGCCTGCTGGTCGTGGACAAGGAAAACGGCGGCAAGGCCGACGCGCTCAACGCGGCGATCAACCTCGGCCGCGCTCCCATCGTCTGCTCCATGGACGCCGACAGCCTCCTGGAGCCCGACGCCCTGATCCGGGCGGTGCGGCCATTCATCGAGGACCCCGAGCGCGTCATCGCCGTTGGCGGCACCATCCGCATCGCCAACGGCTGCGAGATTTCGCATGGGCGGGTGGTGCGGGTCGGCGCGCCGCGAAACTTCCTGGCGTTGCTGCAGACGGTCGAATACCTGCGCGCCTTCCTGATGGCGCGGCTGGCGTGGAGCCGGATCGAGGCGCTGACCATCATCTCCGGCGCCTTCGGCCTGTTCCGCCGGCAGGCGGTGCTCGACGTCGGCGGCTACAGCCACAAGACCGTCGGCGAGGACATGGAGCTGATCATCAAGCTCCACAGGCACTATCGCGATATCAAGAAGCCCTACCGCATCGAGTTCGTGCCTGAGCCGTTCTGCTGGACCGAAGCGCCCGTGACCCTGGACGTGCTGGGGCGTCAGCGCGCCCGCTGGCACCGGGGGGCGCTGGAATGCTTCGTGCGCCATCGCGACATGGCCTTCAATCCGAAGTACGGCCGCATCGGCTCGATCGGCTTCGGCTACATTCTGCTGGTCGATGTGCTGGGGCCGGTGATCGAGGCGTTGGGCTATGTGCTGATCCCGGCCTTCTGGGTGCTTGGCCTGTTGTCGATGGACTACCTGCTCGCCTTCCTGGCGGTGAGCTTCGGCTTCGGCGTGGTGGTCAGCGTCGGCGCGCTGGCGCTGGAGGAGGCGGAACTGCGGCGCTTTCCGACCGCGCGCAGCCTGGTGATCCTGATGTTCGCCGCCATCATCGAGAACTTCGGCTATCGCCAGCTCAACAACTTCTGGCGACTGCGCGGCACGTGGCAGTTCCTGACCGGCGCCCAGAGCTGGGGGACGATGACCCGCCGGGGCTTCAAGCGGGCCTGAGCGCGGCCTCCACCGCAGCGATCAGCGCCTCGATGTCGGCGGGATCGGGCGAACGGCCGTCGGCCAGCGCCTCGTCGACAGGCTCGGCGCGGGCGCTGATCTCGGGAAAGCCGAAGGTGCCGGCGGCGCCGCTCAGGCCATGCACGGTCTTGCGGAAATCGGGATGCGCCGGGTCGCGCAGGATGGGGATCTCAGTCTGGCAGCGGTCTAGGAACCGCGCCCGGAAAGCCGCCATCGGATCGCTCATGCGGCCGCCAGGATGGAGCGGACGTCCTGGGCCAGCGTCATCGGGTCGAACGGCTTGGTGATGACGCCCGCGGCGCCGAGGCCCATCAGCCGCGCCTTGTCCTGCGCCTGGGCACGGGCGGTCATGAAGATCACCGGCGTGGCGGCGAGCGCGGCCTGCCTGCGGATTTCGGCCAGCGTGGCGGGACCGTCCATCTCCGGCATCATCACGTCGAGCAGGATGACGTCCGGCGTCCAGCCAGCGAGCAGCTCAAGCGCGGCGGGGCCGGAGGGCGCCTGACGCACCTCCATCGAACCGTCCATCTCCAGCGCCATGGCGGCGACCTCGCGGATGTCCGGTTCGTCATCGACGTGAAGCAGTTTCATTGGGTCGCCTCCGCCGGCGCGGCCAGGCGCCGGACCACGCGGGCGAGGTAGTCCAGCGAAGTGCGCGATTTGGTCAACACGGCGTCGACGTTGGCCGCGAGGTTGCGGTCGTCGACCTCCTGGGCCGAGAAGATGATCACCGGCGCCACGCGGTCGGGGTTGCTGTTGAGTTGCGGCAGCAGTTCGAGCCCGGACCCGTCGCTGAGCGCGATGTCGAGAATGACCACGTCGGGCGAGGCGCGCTCCAGCAGCCGGCGCGCGGACCTCAGGCTGTCAGCCGACAGCACGTCGCAGCGGTCGCCCAGCACCTCGGCGACGATGCGGCGCACGTCGCTGTCGTCGTCGACGTGCAGCACGATCGGCCGGTGCTGTTGGCCGTCGACCGCCGAAGCGACCGCGCCGCGCAGACTTTCCGCGTTGACTGGCTTCTGCAGCCAATCGACGAGTTCGACCCCTTCGGCGCCGGTGTCCGCCTGCGCCGAGACCACGACGACGGGGAAGTCGCGGGTGTCGTCCCGCTCGCGCAGCCGCGCCAGCAGGTCGAGGCCGTTGCCGTCGGGCAGGCGCAGGTCGAGCAGGAGGGCGCGGTAGCGACCCGGCTCGGCCAGCGCCTCTTCAGCCTCGGCGATGGTGTGCGCGTGATCGACGGCGTAACCGTCGACGGCGAGCATCTGGGTAAGGACGCTCGCCACATCGTCATCGTCCTCGCAGAGCAGCAGGCGGCCGACCGGCGCTTCGGGCTGGCGCGGCGTGTCGGCGCTGACCGGCAGTTCGAAATGGAAGGCCGCACCCTTGCCGGCCTTGCTGTCGAACCAGATGCGGCCGCCGTGGCGCTCGACGATTTCCCTGGTGATGGCCAGCCCCAGTCCCGTGCCGCCCTTCTCGCGGGTGTCCGAAGAGTCGGCTTGGGCGAACTTGGCGAAGATGCGGTCGCGGAACTGCTCGGGCACACCCGGCCCGTGGTCGCGCACGGTCAGACGCGCGCGGCCGCCGACGGAGGTGATCATCACCTCCACCGGCTGGTCCGGCGGGGAGTACTTGGCGGCGTTGGAGAGCAGGTTGACGATCACCTGCGTCATGCGATCGGCGTCGGCGCGGACGATCACCGGCGCGCCCGGCCCGTTGAGCGCGAAGCGGACGTTGGCGTAGCCGCCGACGGACTCGATGGCCTTCGCGGCCAGCTCCGTCAGTTCCAGCGGGGCGAGCTCGAAGGTCATGTTCCCCGACTGCAGCTTCTCCATGTCGAGGATGTCGTTGATGAGTCGCTCCAGCCGCTGCGAGTTCGACTGGGCGATGGTGATCAGCCGGAGCGCCCGATCGGGCAGCTCGCCCGCCGCGCCGCCGGACAGCAAGCCGAGCGACCCGGCGATTGAGGTCAGCGGCGTGCGCAGCTCGTGGCTGACTGTGGAGACGAACTCGGCCTTCTCCCGCTCCACCTTCTTGCGCTCGGTGGCGTCGCGGACGACGGCGACGGTGTGGACGCCGTCGGGCTGGACCATCTCGCCCAGCACCACGTCGACGGGGAAGCGGGCGCCGTCCTTGCGCTTGGCGCGCAGCTCGTGGACCTCGGCCTGGCCGATGCGATCTTTCGCCGCCGAAAGGCGCTGCAGGAAGACGCCCTCCTGACCCGGCGCGAGATCGACCAGGGTCGAGACGTCGCGACGCAGCAGCTCCTCGGCCTGATACCCGAACAGCCGCTCGCAGGCCTTGTTGATGGTCTCGATGCTGCCGCTGGGGTTCAGCGTCAGGATGGCGTCCATGGCGTTGTCGAAGATCGCCTGGCGCCGGTCGCTCTCGGCGCGGACGTGGGTGAGGTAGGCATTGCGGGTGTTGAGATAGCGCCAGGCCATCAGCGCCGCCGCAATGACAGCGAGGCCCAGCAGGCCCAGCGTCATCGTCGCCGTTCGGCGGGTGGTTTCAGTGCGCTGGGCGCCCAGCGCCAGCCGCTGCTTGAGCGTGGCGGCTTCGGCGGCGGTCATTTCGGCGACCGTGCCGCGGATGGCGTCCATCTGGGCCTTGCCCTGACCCTCGGCGATGAAGTCGGCCGCCGCCATGCCGCCCTGCTGGTCCCGGATGGCGAGCGCGTGGGCCATATGGGTGAACTTTGTGTCTTGCTGCCGTCGCAGGGTGGCCAGGCGGCGCAGCTGGCCCGGCTGGTCGGCGAAAAGATCCTCCAGCTTTTCCAGCTGCTTGGGGATTTCACGGTTGGCCTTCTCGTACGGCGCGAGGAATTCCGACCGGCCGGTCAGCAGATAGCCGCGCTGCCCAGTCTCGCCGTCCTGCATGAGGGAGAAGACCTGCTGGATCTGGCTGCGGGTCTCGTAGGAGCGGTTGATCTGCGCGCGCAGCGCCCGCTCGCTGTCCATCTGGACGTAGAGGGCGCGGCCCGCCAGCAAAAGCAGGATCGGCACCAGAACCATGGCGATGGCCGCGGCCAGCCAGAAAACCCGTTCAGTAGACCGCCGCTGCTTGCGGTCCGTCGCGCGCGCCATCCGAATCTCCGCCGTCTCGCGAGGTGGAGAATGGTGAACAACCATGAACGTTTCCTTCCGCGTGGAAGGGTCTACGTTCCTGTCGATCCGGGAAGAATGGAGCGGGCGATGAGATTCGAACTCACGACCCCAACCTTGGCAAGGTTGTGCTCTACCCCTGAGCTACGCCCGCGCTCCGAAGCGTCCTGAGGTAAGTAGGCCGGACGCCCCAAATTTTCGAGAGGCGGCTTATGGCAGACGCCCCTTTCGTTTGCAATGGCCTCAGCCGCCGAAGCGCGGCGCCTTCAGCCGGCGCTTGTTGACGTGCTCCTTGGGGGCGGGGCCGGTATCTTCCGGCAGCTCGCCCTTGAAGTAGTAGCGCTGCCAGGCTTCGCGCATGGCGCCGGGGTCCTGCTTCATCAGACGCGCGTTGAAGTCGGAGCGCTGCTTGTACCAGGCCTCGTACTGGCCTTGCAGCGACTGGTTGGCGGCAAGCCGGCGGATGACCGGCTGGACGTCGTCCATCTGCCGGTCCTGCATCAGGGTGATGAAGCAGAACGGCTCGCCCTTCTCGAAACGCACGCGGCCGGGCCGGGTGAAGATCCAGTTCATCGTGAAGGGGAAGGGCAGCCAGTCGGTCTCGACGAGGCCGGTCAGGGGCTGGATGCCGTCCTTGACGTGGTTCGGCGGGCCCATCACCCACATCGACACGCCCGGCGGCGTCCTGAACAGGTAGCCCGGGTGGAAGGTGACGATGCCGCGCGAGAAGTGGCTCTTCACCAGGTCGTGGAAGCTCGGATGCGGGTGGTCGGGCGTGAAGGTGATGCAGTCCTGGTGGGCGCCGCCGTTCCACTCCGCCGTGAAGCCGGTCGGGTTGAGGATTTCCCAGCCCGAGGTGTTGGCCATCGACAGCGGCAGGCAGCGGTAGGGATGGCGCTCGGCGAACTTGTCCATCCAGGCGCGCTGCGGGCGGCCGGGCACGATCTCCGGCGGACGGGGATCGGTTGGATAGCACTCGAGTTCGAGCACCTTGGGTTTGGCGGCGGCGGTCTCTGACATGCAGCACCTCTAGCGCCGGGTTCCTCGGGCGAAAAGGGCGGGCTATGAGCGCGGGGATGAAGACGAAGTCCGACCTCCTCGCTTTCTTCGATGCGCAGGGCATCGAACACACCACCGTCGACCACCCCGCCGTGTTCACGGTGGGCGAGGGCGAGGACATCAAGACGGCGTTGCCGGGCACCCATACCAAGAACCTGTTCCTCAAGGACGCCAAGGACCAGCTTTGGCTGATCTCAGCCGAGGGCCACGCCCAGATCGACCTGAAGCGGCTGCCCGCCGTCATCGGCTCGGCGCGGCTGTCGTTCGGAAACGCGGCGCTGATGGAGGAGACGTTGGGGGTGACGCCGGGCTCGGTGACCGCGTTCGGATTGATCAATGACAAGGACCATCGCGTGCGCTTCGTGCTGGATGCGACGCTGGCCGACGCCGGGATCGTCAACTTCCACCCGCTGACCAACACGGCGACGACCGGGGTGTCACAGACCGGGTTTAGAAAGTTTCTGGTCGCGCTGGGCGTCGAGCCGCTGGTTGTCGACTTCGCGGCGATGGCCGTGCGTTGAACACGGCCGAACTTGCGACCATGTTACGGCCTTTGGCGTTGAAAGGTGCGCGGGGCCCCCGCGCGGGAGACGGGACGGCGTATGACCCTTATCGGTGACACCCAGACGGCCAGCGCTAACGGCGCCGGCGGCCACATCAAGGAAGGCTCCGACGCCACCTTCGTGGCCGATGTGGTCGAGGCCTCGAAGACCCAGCCGGTCATCGTCGACTTCTGGGCGACCTGGTGCGGACCCTGCCGCCAGCTGACCCCGGCGCTGGAGAAGGCGGTCAACGCCATGGGCGGCGCGGTCAAGCTGGTGAAGATCGACGTTGACAAGAACCCCGCCTACGCGGGCCAGCTGCGCGTGCAGTCGATCCCGACGGTCTACGCCTTCGTCGACGGCCAGCCGGTCGACGGCTTCATGGGCGCCCTGCCCGACAGCCAGGTGAAGCAGTTCGTCGAGAAGCTGGTCGGCCCGCCGCCCGCTTCCGACATCGACCAGCTCATCTCCATGGGCAAGGAGTCCATGGACCTCGGCGACACCGGCGGCGCGGCGCAGGCCTACGCACAGGCGCTGAACCTCGACCCCACGAACATCAAGGCCATCGGCGGGCTGGCCCGCTGCTACATCGCCGGCGGCGACAACGAGCGCGCCGCCGAGGTGGTCGCCATGGCGCCCGCGGATGCGAAGGACCCCGACCTCGACGCGGCCCGCGCGGCGCTGGCGCTTGCCGAAGGCGGCGCCGCCGAGACCGCCGAGTTCGACCAGCGGCTGGCCAGGGACGCCAACGACCACGACGCCCGCTTCGAGCTTGCCAAGGCGCTGGCCGGGCAAGGCCGTCTGGACGAGGCCGCCGATCACCTGCTGACCATCATCGAGCGCGACCGCGAGTGGAACGAGGACGCGGCGCGCAAGCAGCTGCTGACGATCTTCGAAGCGGCGGGCCCGACGTCCGACGTGGCCAAACAGGGCCGGCGGCGGTTGTCGTCGATCCTGTTCTCATAGGAGCCCGGCGGCGATGCCCGGATACCGCAAGGCGGCCGATCTGCCGAAGGTGATCCCGGTCTTTCCGCTGGACGGCGCGCTGTTGCTGCCCGGCGGGCGCCTGCCGCTCAACATCTTCGAGCCGCGCTATCTCAACATGGTCGACGACGCCATGGCCGGCGACCGCATGATCGGCATGGTCCAGACGCGCGGCGGCGATCGCGAGCGCCCCAGGCTGGCGCCGGTGGGCTGCGCCGGGCGGATCACCAGCTTCGCCGAGACCGGCGACGGCCGCTACCTGATCACCCTGACCGGCGTGTGCCGCTTCAAGCCCGGCAAGGAGCTGCCGGTGCAGACGCCCTACCGGCAGGTGACGGCCGACTTCGATCTCTATGAGAGCGACCTCGCCGAAGCCACGGCCGGGGACCTCCTCAACCGCACCATGTTCTTCGATGTGCTGAAGGCCTACCTCGACCGGCGGGGCCTTGAGGTCGATTGGGAGTCCGCCAAGGCCGCGCCGCCCGACGCGCTGGTCAACAGCCTGGCCATGGGCCTGCCCTTCGACGCCGCCGAGAAGCAGGCGCTGCTCGAGGCCTATTCCATCGCCGACCGGCGGGATGCCCTGATCGCGCTCCTGGAGATCGACTCCGCCCTGCCGGACGACGATGACGAGCCGCCTTCGGTGCAGTAACAAGCGTCCATGACCGAGCTCATCACCGCCGAGATCGACCCGCGCCTCCTCGAAGTGCTGGTCTGCCCCGTGACCCACGGCGCGCTGGAATACGACCGCGAAAAGGCCGAGCTCATCAGCCGCTCCGCCCGCCTCGCCTACCCCATCCGCGACGGCGTGCCGGTCATGCTCCCGGAAGAGGCGCGGGAGCTGGGCGAGGGCGAGTGAGTGCGTCCTTCGACACGGCGCTGCGCGCCTGCTCAGGATGACTATCTTCTGAGTTAGTCATGGTGAGCAGGGCCGTAGGCCCGTGTCGAACCACGCACAGCTACAGGGCTTCCCCGCGCAGCAGTCGCGGCAAGTCCCCCACCGCACCGCCGGCTTCCTGCATGAAGTAGCGGCGGGCGGGGCCGATGCGGTTGACGACGGCGAGGCCCGCGCCGCGCGCGAAGCGGAGCAGCGGGTTGTCGTTGGAGAACAGCCAGACGAAGGCGTCCATGCCCGCCGCCAGCATGGTGTTGTCGAAGCGCCGCCAGGCCGCGTAGCGCTCCAGGACGGCCAGCGAGCCGATGTCTTCACCGAGACGGGTTGCTTCGACCAGGACTTCGGCCAGCGCGGCGGCGCCCTTGAGGCCGAGATTCAGGCCCTGGCCGGCGATCGGGTGAACGCCGTGGGCGGCGTCGCCGAGCAGCGCGATGCGTGGCGCGACCAGCCGCTCGGCCAGCGCCAGCGACAGGGGGTAGGTGAAGACCGGGCCCTCGACGGTCAGCTCGCCGAGGAAGGCGCCGAAACGGCGGACGAGGTGGGCGTGGAAGACCTCGGGCCGGGCGGTCTTCAGCGCCTCTCCGCGACCGGCCTTTTCGGTCCAGACAAGGCTGGCCCGGTTCCCGGTCAGCGGCAGGATGGCGAAGGGGCCGCCGGGCAGAAAGTATTCGTGGGCGACACCCTGGTGCGGCTGCTCCATATGGACCGTCGCGACGACGCCGGTCTGCTTGTAGTCCCAGCCGACGACGCCGATGCCGGCCTCGCGGCGCACCACCGAACCCCGGCCCTCGGCGCCCACGATCACCGGCGCGGTCAGCACGCGCCCATCGGCAAGGGTGACCTGCGCGTGGCCGGGCAGCGCCTCGACCCCGGCGACGCTGGCCGGGGCCAGAACCTCGATGCCGGCGTCCTTCACGGCCTGCGCGAGCCCGGCGCGGATGTGGCGGTTCTCGAGCAGGTAGCCGAGCGGCTCGCCTTCGGTGCGGCCGGCGATCTCGGCGGAGTCGAAGCGCAGGAAGAAGGGGAAAGCCGACGCCGCCGAGGCGCCGGGCGAGCGGCCGTCGGTGACGAGGATCTGCTCGATGCGCTGGGCGTGGGGCTCCAGCATCGGCGCCAGACCCAGCGCCCGCCACTGGCGGAAAGAGGCGAAGGCGATGGCCGAGGCGCGGCCGTCGAAGGTCGGCGCCAGCTGCGCGTCGAACGGCATCGGGTCGATGAGAACGGCCTTCAGCCCGCCGCTGTTCAGCGCTAGCGCGAGGGTCGCACCGGCGATGCCGGCGCCGGCGATGATCACGTCCGCGTCGTGGGTCTGGGCCATCGCAGCGGTATGGCGGGTTCGGGGCGGGAAGGAAAGTAAACGCCCCTTAACCCTCTTCCTGCACGACTGCGGGTTCGAGTGTTTCGATTCGAGGTTTTCGATGGCCAGAGCGGCGCCGCGCAGCACGTCTGAGATGATCTGGGAGCTGGTGCGCTACGGCTGGACGCGGCCGGTCACCGCGCGGCTGCGGGGTGCGCTGGTGGCGCTGGCCGGCGGGCTGCTGGTCGTCGCCTTCGCCACCTACAACGCCGCCGATCCGTCATGGAACGCCGCTTCCGTTCGCGCGCCGACCAACGCGCTCGGCATGACCGGGGCGCTGATCGCCGACCTCTTTGTGCAGTCGCTGGGACTGGCCGCCTGGGCGGCGGCGCTGATGATGGTGGTGTTCGGCGTCAACCGACTGGCCGATGGCGCGCCCGACGCCTCGCGCGGCGCGGTCCGCAGGCGGGCGCTAGTGTCGCTCGTAGGCCTCGCGGCGCTCGCAGGCGTTCTAGCGGCCCCCCGGCCACCGGCGGCATGGCCGCTGGCGAAGGGGCTGGGTGGTCTTTGGGGCGACGGGCTGTTGAACGGCCTTTCCGGCCTGATCGCCATGACTACCGTACCGGGCGCGACGATCATCGCCGCCGTCCTGCTCGGCCTGATCGCCGCCTTCGCGCTGGCCTTCGCCATGGGGCTGAACCGCCAGTCGGCGGCCGACTGGTGGTCGCGCGTCACGGCCAAGCCGACGCCCACCCCCGTGCCCGTCCGCGCCAAGGTCGCCCGCGCGCCGCGCGTCCGCATCGACGACCAGGACGGCGAGGACGAAGAGGTCGAGGACAACCGGCCGCTGGAAATCCGCCAGCCCAGCAAGCCGCTGGCCAAGGAATCCGGCCGCGAGAGCCGCGAGAAGCAGGCCGCCTTCGACTTCATCAAGCCGGGCGGCTTCCGCCTGCCCGAGCTGGCCATGCTGGCCAAGCCCAAGCCCCGCGCCGCTTCCTTCGACGAGGGCGCGCTGCGCCAGAACGCGCGGCTGCTGGAAAGCGTGCTGGCCGAGTTCGGCGTACGCGGCCAGATCGACCAGATCCGGCCCGGCCCCGTCGTCACCCTCTACGAACTGGTCCCGGCGCCGGGCGTGAAGCACGCCCGCGTCGTGGCGCTGTCGGACGATATCGCCCGCTCGATGAGCGTGTCAGCCTGCCGCGTGGCGGTGGTCTCGGGCCGCAACGCCATCGGCATCGAGCTGCCGAACGCGCGGCGCGAGACGGTCTATCTGCGCGACCTGCTGGCCAGCACCGACTACGAAAAGGCCTCGCAGGTGCTGCCCATGGCGCTCGGCGAAACCATCGGCGGCGAGCCCTACATCGCCGACCTGGCCAAGATGCCCCACCTGCTGATCGCCGGGACCACCGGCTCGGGCAAGTCGGTGGGCGTCAACGCCATGATCCTGTCGATCCTCTACCGCCTGCCGCCCGACAAGTGCCGCTTCATCATGATCGACCCGAAGATGCTGGAGCTGTCGGTCTACGAGGGCATCCCGCACCTGCTGGCGCCGGTGGTCACCGATCCCAAGAAGGCGATCGTGGCTCTGAAGTGGACGGTTCGCGAGATGGAGGACCGCTACCGGCGCATGTCCAAGATCGGCGTGCGCAACGTCGCCGGCTACAACGAGCGCGTCGCCGAGGCCGCCGCCAAGGGCGAGCACTTCGAACGCACGGTGCAGACCGGTTTCGACGAGAACGGCCGCCCGATCTACGAAAGCGAGAAGATCCGGCCTGATCCCATGCCCTATCTCGTCGTCGTCATCGACGAGGTCGCCGACCTGATGATGGTCGCGGGCAAGGACATCGAGGGCGCGGTGCAGCGGCTGGCGCAGATGGCGCGGGCCGCCGGCATCCACCTGATCATGGCCACGCAGCGGCCGTCGGTCGACGTCATCACCGGCACCATCAAGGCCAACTTCCCGACCCGGATCAGCTTCCAGGTCACCTCCAAGATCGACAGCCGCACCATCCTCGGCGAGCAGGGCGGCGAGCAGCTGCTCGGGCAGGGCGACATGCTCTACATGGCCGGTGGCGGGCGGATCACCCGCCTGCACGGGCCCTTCGTGTCCGACGACGAGGTCGAGGCGGTGGCCAAGTTCCTGCGCGAGCAGGGCGCGCCGCAGTACCTCGAGGAGGTTACCGCTTCGCCCGAGGAAGACGAGGACGGCGAGTTCGAATTCGGCGGCGGCGGCGAGGGGTCGAACGACCTCTACGATCAGGCGGTCGCGGTCGTCACCCGCGACGGCAAGGCGTCGACCAGCTACATCCAGCGCAGGCTGCAGATCGGGTACAATCGCGCCGCCTCGCTGATGGAACGCATGGAGAAAGAGGGCGTTGTTGGCCCCGCAAACCATGCGGGCAAGCGCGAGATCCTAGCGGGTCCGCCGCCCCACCTCTAAAGCACGCGTGCTTTAGAGAATTTTCTAAGGATGGAGCGCGCCGAAGGCGTGCTCCGGGCCGCCTCCAGATGAACGACCAGTCATCCTGGCGCCGCATTACCGCCAAGCTGCGGTCATTTGCGTGTCGATGAGCCGGTCCATAAGTGGAGGCGTAGATAAGGAGTCTCTGCTTATGACCATCCTTGCGACACGCCGCGCCGCCCTCATGGGCATGGCCGCCGTCATCGCCGCGCCGATGCCGGCCTTCGCGCTGACCGCCTCCGAGCAGGCGCTGGTCAACAAGGCCGTCGCCTACCTTCAATCCATGAAGTCGGTGAAGGGCCGCTTCGTGCAGACCGATGCGCGGGGCGTGACGACCCAGGGCTCGATCTACCTGCAACGTCCGGGCAAGGCGCGCTTCGCCTATGACGCGCCCTCGGGCATGACCGTGGTGTCCGACGGCTCGAGAGTGTCCGTTTCGGACAAGCGGCTGAAGACCTTCAACCAGTATCCGCTGTCGTCGACGCCGCTGGCGCTGCTCTTGGCGCGCGAGGTGCGGCTGGATCGCGGCGTTCAGGTCACCAAGGTCGAGAAGCTGGCCGACGGCTTCCGGCTGACGGCCCGCGACGCCCGCAAGAAGACGCGCGGCCACATCACGCTCACCTTCGCCGACAGTCCGACGCGGCTGGTCAGCTGGGTGGTGACCGACGCTCAGGGCGGCTCCACGCGGGTGCGGCTGACCAACCTTCAGCCGGCCAGCAACCCGGCCTCGCTGTTCGTCATGAAGGACCCGCGGCCCAAGGGCGGCTCACGCCCGATGTGATAGTTACGCAACAGGCAAGCTTAGAAACGAAGTTGGCTTGACTTTTATCGCCACCAGTGGCCATTCTGCCACTTATGGCGAGGGGCGTCCGATGGCGCGCTTCGTTACCGTGCCGGATCCTATCCCCTCCCGGTGGCGGCTGAGACATGACCTTGCAGGCCCCGGAGGCGATCCCCTCGCTCCGGGGCCTTTTCTTACCTATGTAGGCCGCCCATGCGCCTGCGTATCGCCACCTGGAACATCAACTCGGTCCGGCCGAGGACCCATCACATCGCCCGCTTCGTGCAGGAGGCGGCGCCCGACGTCTTGTGCCTGCAGGAGATCAAGTGCCGCGAGGGCGAGTTCCCGCGCGGGGCGTTCGAGGAGCTCGGCTACGCGCACATCAAGATCGCCGGCCAGAAGGGCTGGCACGGCGTCGCCATCGCTTCGCGCCTGCCGATCGAGGACGCGCCGCCGCTCGACGTCTGCCGCGAGGGCCACGCCCGCTGCGTCGGGGCCAAGGTGGCTGGGGTCGAGATCCACAACTTCTACATCCCGGCCGGCGGCGACACGCCGGACCGGGCGGCCAACCCCAAGTTCGATCACAAGCTCGACTTCTACGAAAAGCTGACGGCCGAGCTGGCGCGGCGCGACCCGAAAGATCCCCTCATCGTCACCGGCGACCTCAACGTGGCGCCGGGCGAGAACGACGTCTGGAATCACCGCTACATGTCGAAGGTCGTCTCCCACACGCCCGACGAGGTGGCGGCGTTCGAGAAGCTGAAGGCCTCGCTCGGCTTCATCGACCTGCCGCGCGAGACCATCCCCGAACCGGAGAAGCTGTTCTCCTGGTGGAGCTATCGGGCGCTCGACTTCCGCGCTTCCAACCGGGGCCTGCGGCTCGACCACATCCTGGTCACGCCCGGCCTGCGCGAAGCGGCCTTCCGGCTCGGCTCAGCCGCCAGCCGCGTCCACGACACCGTGCGCGAGTGGGAGAGGCCGTCCGACCACGCGCCGGTATCGGCAGATTTCGTACTCTAAACCGCCGTCATCCCGGCCGTAGCGCAGCGAAGAGCCGGGACCCAGAGGCCGCGCCTGTGACTCTGGGTCCCGGATCGCCTTCGGCGTCCGGGATGACGGGTGGATTACGGCTGAAGCCTGTACCCGCCCGCCTCGGTGATCAGGATCGAGGCGCTGGCCGGGTCGGGCTCGATCTTCTGGCGCAGGCGGTAGACGTGGGTTTCCAGCGTGTGGGTGGTGACGCCGGCGTTGTAGCCCCAGACCTCCGTCAGCAGCTCCTCCCGCGACACGGCCTTGGCCCCGGCGCGGTAGAGGTACTTGAGGATGTTGGTCTCCTTCTCGGTCAGCCGGATCTTGCGGGCCTTGTCGTCGATCAGCAGCTTGGCCGAGGGGCGGAACTCGTAGGGACCGATGCGGAAGGAAGCGTCCTCGGAGGCCTCGAAACTTCGCAGCTGGGCCCTGATGCGAGCCAGCAGCACGCCGAAGCGGAAGGGCTTGGTCACGTAGTCGTTGGCCCCTGAATCCAGCCCCAGGATGGTGTCGCTGTCGCTGTCGGCGGCGGTCAGCATGACGATCGGCGCGGCGACGCCGTTCTTGCGCATCAGCCGGCAGGCCTCGCGGCCGTCCATGTCGGGGAGGTCGACGTCGAGCAGCACCAGGTCGGGCCTCGCCTCGCGGGCCATGCGCACGCCCTCGCTGGCGGTTTCGGCCTCGGCGGCGCTGAACTCCTCATGCAGCTGCAGCTGTTCGGCCAGCGCGCCGCGCAGCTCCGGGTCGTCGTCGATGATCAGGATCGTCTTGCGTTGCGCCATGGGGTCAGAGGATGCACTGGATTGAGCCTGCGAGCCAAGCAATGAGCCGTAACGCATGAACTTCACTGTCGGGAGCGACGGAACGTTCGATATCGGCGGACGCGTGGTTCGTTGCGCGCTCGGACCTGCCGGCGTGATCGACGCCGACGCCAAGCGGGAGGGGGATGGGGCAACCCCCTTGGGCGTGTGGCCGATGCTGCGGGTGATGTACCGGCCCGACCGGGGCGAAGCGCCGAGGACGACTCTGCCGGTCTCGGAACTCCGGCCCGGGGACGGCTGGTGCGACGACCCCGCCGACCCCGCCTACAACCGGCCCGTGACGCTGCCCTATCCGGCCAGTTGCGAGACCATGTGGCGGGAGGACGAGCTCTACGACATCGTCGTCATCCTGGCGCACAACGACAACCCGCCGGTCCCGGGGCTGGGCTCCGCCATCTTCCTGCACTGCGCCAAGCCGGATTATCCGCCCACGCAGGGCTGCGTGGCGCTGGCGAAGGCTGATCTGCTTGAGGTGCTGGAGCGGGCGCGGCCCGGCGACGCGATCGAGATCAGGCGAGCCTAGCGCCGAACAGGGCCGAGCCCACCCGCACGCTGGTCGCGCCGAAGCGCACGGCGGTTTCGTAGTCGGCGCTCATGCCCATGGAGAGTTTCGTCAGCCCGTTGCGGGCGGCGATCTTCGCCAGCAGGGCGAAGTGCGGGCCGGCGGGCTCTGCCTCTGGCGGGATGCACATCAGGCCCTCGATGGTCAGGCCATAGGTCTCACGGCAGAGCGCGATGAAGGCGTCGGCGTCCTGAGGCGCGACCCCCGCCTTCTGCGGCTCCTCGCCCGTGTTGACCTGGACATAGAGGCGCGGCGCCTTGCCGGCTCTGGCGATCTCTTCGGCCAGCACGCGCGCCAGCTTCTCGCGATCCAGCGTCTCGATGACGTCGAAAAGCACGACGGCCTCACGAGCCTTGTTGGTCTGGAGCGGGCCGATCAGGCGCAACTCGACGCCCTCGCGGCGGGTCGCCCAGCGGGTCTGCGTCTCCTGCACCCGGTTCTCGCCGAAGACGCGCTGGCCGGCGGCCAGCATGGCCTCGATCCGTTCATCCGGCTGCAGCTTGGAGGCCGCAACCAGCGTCACCCCGGCTGGATCGCGCCCGGCCGCGCGCGCCGCGGCGTCGATCCGGTCAAGCACGACCTGACGCGCCTGCGCGATCCCGCTATTCAGGTCATCGGATGGCACGGACGGCTCTCGATCAACTCTTTGCAACCGCCGCAGGCTTAAAGCGGGCGAGCCGCGCGCGGAAGTCCCGGCTGCCGCCGTTGCTGTTCTTCACCGATCCGCAGCGCACCCCCGACATCGGCGCCGTAGCCGGGCGCCTGCCGTGCGGCGCAGGGATCGTGCTCAGGACTTTCGGCGAGGACGCCGCCGCTCCCAAGCGTCGAGACCTGACCCTGCTCGTCGGCGCGGACGAGCGCCTCGCCGCCGGGCTGAAGGCCGACGGCATTCATCTACCCGAGCGAATGGCGGCCGCTATTCCCCGCATCCGGGCGCGTCATCCGCGATGGATCATCACCGTCGCCGCGCACTCAGTCCGCGCCGTCCGAAGAGCGGCGAAAGCCGACGCCGTCGTCTTCTCGACCGTCTTCGAAAGCCGCAGCCCGTCGGCCGGAAAACCCATCGGCCCGCTGCGGCTGGCGTCCATCGCTCGTTCCAGCCCGGTCCCGGTCTACGCGCTCGGCGGGGTGGACATGAAAAACGCCCGGCGGCTGAGGGCCACGGGCGTTGCGGGTTTTGCGGCGGTAGAAGGAGTGCTGTACGCCCTTAGAACTTGAAGGCGCCTTCCAGGCGGACCTTGGGGGCGGCCTCTTCCTCGTCGGCCTTGCGGATCGGGACGTCCTTGTTGTTCTCCACGCCCACCGCGCCGCCGACACGCAGCGAAGGGGTGATGCGGAAGAAGGCGCCCGCTTCGAGGTTCTTCCATTGGGCGTCGAGGCTGCCGAGCCCCAGTTTCAGTCCCCAGCGGCCCTTCTTGGTGTCCCACTGAATGACCTTGTTGGGTTGCGCGGCCGCCGCCTGGGCGTCGAAGTCGCCCCTCACGGTGAACGCCTGGGCGGCGGCCGGCGCAGTGGCGGTTCGCGGCTTCGCGCTTTCGGCATGCGCCGCGCCCGCGGTCCCGAACAGGACCAGCG
>CAMLRH010000019.1 GCA_946482375.1 uncultured Caulobacteraceae bacterium
CGGCGGCGTTGCCGGTGATGCGGTCGGCGCCGTTGCCGCCGATGGCGTTCTCGATCACCACGCCCTGGGCGATGGCGACGTTGCCGGTGAGGCCGCCAACGTCCGAGAAGAAGCCTTCGCGCAGCTCGATCTTCGCGTTCGACGAGTAGCCGGAGAAGTTGAAGGTGTCGTTCCCGCCGGCGTCCCACACCGCGAAGATCAGCGGGACGGACGAGCTGGCGGCCGCGAACCACGAGCGGTCGGCGTTGGAATTGAAGCCATAGACCGTATCGCCCGTGCGCGTCGTCATGTTGGCGCCGTACAGCCGCTGGGCCGCGGCGATGTCGTCCAGCATGATGGTGGCGGGGTACGGGCTGCCGTACGCGGCGCCGGTATAGGTCTCGTAGAAGTAGCTCATCACCGTGTACTGCATCGAGTCTTCGAAGTACTCGGCGTGCTGCGCGTAGGTGATGTTCTCGTCGTCGCCGGCGTTGTAGTCGGCCGGGTGGGCGAGGCCGATGGCGTGTCCGATCTCGTGGATCAGCACCAGCTGGCCATAGTTGAACGGCTGCGGATTGGCGTTGTAGCTCAGCGAATTGTTCACCCAGACGTCGCCGTCGAACGACGAGTAGGCGTAGGAATAGGGGTAGTAGGCGAAGGCCGCCGCGCCGTCCGACCCGGACGAATAGTTGCCGAACAGGATGGTCGCGCTGTTCGAGTAGGCGCCCGATCCGCTCGTGCCGCTGCCCACTCGGGTGAAGGTGATGTTGGCGACGTCCGACCAGGCCTGCAACGCCAGCAGGGTGGCGTTGATCTGGGTGGCGCTGAAGCGGGAGAAGCCGGAGGTGTCGTCCGGCATGTCGGACGGAGCGGTGGAGCGGAAGGCGAAGGTCACCTCGACCGCCTGTCCCCATTGCGTGCCCCAGCTGGCCTCGTAGCGGGTAAGCTGGGCGGCGGCCTCGCTGATGGTCAGCGACGGCTTGCCGTTGGCCGCCGTGCCGCCGCGCTCATTGGCGTTCAGATAGGCGGCCGAACTCGCACCCGAGGCGGTTTCACCCAGCGCGAAGCGTCCGAAGACGTCGTCGCCCGGCTCGCGCTCAGCCACAAGGCTGGGCGCGAGCGCCGAATCCAATACGGAACGAAACACCTTCATTTGTCGAAAAACCCCGCAAACTCAAAAGCTTCGCGCAAGTGGGCGCGGGCCGTTCGCAAAACAACCGGGCAGCGACAATCTGCCATACTGCCCCATTAGGCGGGGCTGGTGGTCAATTTTGGGTGTCTAAAAGACCGATTGCGACCGAGCGCGGCCGCAGGCCCTGGTCGCGCAGTTCTTCGTCCAGGTTCAGCCGGTCCTTCCAGAAAAAGGTCTTTCCGCGGGCGAGCTGCTCGCGCGTCGGCGCATCGTCGCCGTTCAGGCAGCGCATGACGTTTTCCATGAGGAAGAGCGTCGTCGAACCTTCGATGATGCGGTTGGCGCAGAAGTCCTTCGGATAGACCGCGACCATCACGCCATAGCGGTCCTCGATCACCTGCGCCTTGGTGAAGACCTCGTTGCCCTCGTCCAGCCGCGCGCCGCGCGTCATCGCCGCGCCATGGTCGCCCATGGCCACGATGACGGCGTCGGGGTCCTCGCGCAGGATGGTCCCGACCGTCGTTTCGAGGCTCTCCGTCCCGATCCGCGGGACGGCGTGCCGCACGCGTTCCCGAAACGCCGCCACCGCTTCGGCGTCCTCGTAGGAGTGGTTGTTGTCCGAATGGAAGGGGAAGGGGTGATGGTAGAAGGTGAACCAGGGCTCGCCCGAGGCCGCGGCTGCCTGGATGCGATCGGTGACGAGCTGGGGCGTCAGTTCTTGCGACGCGCCGAAGACCCGCCGGTTGATGGCCCGCACCACCTGGTCCCGGCAGAGGAAGTAGAAGAAGTTCTCGGGCACCGAGGCGCAGGCGTAGAAGGCCGACCTGGGGAACGCATAGTCCAGCAGCGCCTCGTCCCAGCCGAAGTAGGTGTTCTCGTAGATGGCCTGCATCCGGTAGCCGGCCTTCGCGAAGGTGGCCGCCGTGGCGTTGCGGGTGCGGAAGACCGACCGCCGGGTGACGTCGTCGCCCGTGATCTCCCGGCCGAACTCGAACATCCGCGAGTAGTTCTTCAACGTCGTGTCGTCGGCCGAATAGGCATGGTCGAGGACGCGGAAACCGTTGGCTCGCAGCCAGTCCTCGTGCGGCAGTTCCTCAACGCCGTAGAGTTCGCGATAGGCCTTGGCCGACGGCAGGGATTCGGCGCCCAGCAGGTAGACGTTGCGGGTCGAGGTCAGGGTGACCGGGCTCTTGCCGGGGTCCGGCGCCAGCCACATCGCCGTCCGCGTATAGGCGTAGAGCCCCAGCGACAGCACGACATAGCCGGTCAGCGTGAAGCGTAGGAAGTTGTGCCAGCGCGGCCGGAAGAGGATCAGCAGAAGCAGTCCGCCGAGGATCACGGAGACGGCGACCTGAACCTCCTGCTGCGCGGCGAAGGCCATGAAGGCGGTGTGGTAGGCGTTGGCGGCGAGAAACGCCGAGGCCAGCAGTTTGCAGACGAAGACGCCCGCCCGCTCCCTTCCGAACGCCTGGAAGACGCGATGGACAAGCGCCAGCACGCCGACCTGGACGATAAGGATAAGGGCCAGCGCCAGCGTCAGGATCGCCAGCGAGGCGGGATAGATTTCGTCAGCCTCGCTTCCGAACAGGAAGGCGAAGATGGCGACCGAGAAGAGGACGAAGAACTGGATCGTCGACTTCATCGCGCTCGCTCTGGCGCGCAGAAGTAGATGCGCCGGCGTCCGTCCTTGAGCGGTTGCTGGTCGAGGATCTTGAAGCGCTTGGCCAGCTCCTCCTCGAACGTGGCCAGGTTGTAGGCTTCGTAGCGCTCGGTTTTGTTCTTCAGCAGCTTCTCGACCATCTCGTCGTCGCGGTCGACGAATTCGATGACGAGGTGCGCGTCGAGCGAGCGCAGCCAGTCCAGGAACAGCGGGATCGGGATGTTCGCCGACAGCGCGATGTGGTGGATCAGCGCCAGGGTGATGACGAGGTCCGGCCGGTTACGCTTGTCGAAGGACGACCGTTCGGCGCCCGCCCAGCCCTGCGAGGGCGAGATGTTGGCGAGGTCCAGCACCAGCGGCAGGATGTTTTCGCCGCCGTTCGCCCGTTCGCTCAGGAACAGCTTCTCCACCGCGTCGTGGTCGCCGTCGGCGGCGACGGTGTGGCGGGCGCGGCTGGCGCAGATGCGCGAGAAGTTGCCGGTATTGCTGCCCAGGTCCCAGGCGATGTTCCAGTCGCGCGAGGCGACGGCCTTCTTCACGAACTCGACCTTCTCGTCGAGTTCGGCCGCCTCGTAGGAGTGGCGGTTGGCGTATTCGGACCAGTCGGTGTGGCGGATCGGGCTCTTCAGCCCCTCGATGATCCGCCGCATGCTGGCGATGAGGCCGAGCACCATCGCGTCGCTCTGGCGGATCGCGGGACGGGACTTGGCCGGAACGTTGTCGCGCTCGCGCCGCTCGACCGCCGCTTCCATGGAGGCGGGCAGGATGACATGGCTCAGCACGCCCTTCTTAAGCCGCCGCATGCCGCCGAAATAGCGGGCGAATTCCGCCGGCGTCAGGCCGTCGAGCCGGGAGCGCAGAAGCGGCTGGAAGTCGATCCCGAGATGCGCCTTCAGCATCAGGGGATAGAGGAAGAGCATGCAGAACTGGCGATAGCCGGTCCAGTAATCGCCCGGCGTGCGCGGAATGAATGACGGCGTGTCGATGAACACCGCTCGCGAGCCGACGAACTGGACGTTGTAGGGCGTGGAATCCTTGATCGTCCAACCGTCCTTGTACGCCGCGGCCAGCAGGTCGAGGTGCAGAAGCGCCGCTTCCTTCAGCATCGAGAAGGTCCACTCGTACGGGTACGAGATCAGCGGCAGGCGCTCATGCTCCAGCGCCCCACCCCAGCCGAGCGATGTCAGATGCTGCGTGACCTTGGGGTCGGCCACCTTCGTCCGCACGACCTGACCCGCCGCTTCCGCCGCGCGGTAGAAGGGCGCTTTCGCCAGCGCCTCGAAATTCTCGATCGACGCCTTGTCGAGGCCGCGAACGATGGCCCCCTCGAGTTCGAAGACGCGGCTGGTCGGATCGCGAAAGGACCCGGGGTTGGGGACGGCGTGCAGGCTCATTCGGTGGGCTTTTTGCGGGAAAAGAACTGCTTCACGCGGGCAAGATAGGTCCGGGCCGTGTAGCCGACCGCGGCGATGCCGCCGAGGATGGCGGTCACAACGACGCTGATGGAGCCGGGATCGACGTAGGCGTAGGCGGGGCGAACCTGGGTCGCGGCCAGGATAACGGTGGCGACCAGGAGGTTGGGCCAGAAGGCCTTATTCGTAGACATAATCGGCGAACCTTTCATTCCGCGATATTTGGTCGATGCGCCCATACTCATGGTTCGGCAGGGGCTTTGGATGCCCGGCGGTAACGCACTGGGCGATGCCGCTGGCGATCTGGGCGATGGTGTGGAACCGGCCACCGGTCGGCGCCTGTATATACGGCAGGCAGTGGTCTGCATTGAATATTGCGCCGACCGTGCCGTAGCGGTCGGTCACGAAGGTCTTCGGGTCCTTCTCGAAGTCTACCTGTCGCGACGTGAAGGTCCCGTGGTCGCCATAGACGAACACGATCGCGCCCGGGTCCTTCGCCTCGATTTCGGTTAGCGCCCTGTCCAGCATCCTGGCGGCCGTGGCCGATCCCCTTTGATACTTGGCCACGAAGGCCGCCTTCTGGGCCGGAGAGCCGTCGTAATCACTGTCGGTGTGGTCCGGCGTCAGCACATGTTCCATGTAGAACTGCGGTCGGTCGCTCGCGGTCTCCACGACCTGTCTGAATTGACGGAACGAATAGTCTTCGTAGCTTTCGGTCGCCGTCTGTCTGGGCGGATGCAGGAAGCCGGCTTTGCAGTAGCCGAAGAAGCCGATGGCGCGGCGCTTGCCCCGGATGAAGTCGCAAAGCGAATAGGGCCGGTGGATGTTGTAGTGATCGAGGAACGGACCCTTGCCGTGGCCGAAGAATGAAAGCTCGAAGGTGAAGGTTGTCTCGTAGCCGCTATCCCGCAGCACCCTGCGAAGCGGGGCGTTGCGGAAGCCATTCACGACGTTGTCCATGTCCGTGACGTTGGCCCGAAGCATGAGCACGCTGGAGAGCGAGAACTTGGTCGGCACCGCTTCGGCGAAGGTGTTGGGGAGCATGCGCCCGCCATGCCGGGCGATGACGCCCAGATAGGCCGGCGGGTCTATGTCCATATACTTCCGGGCGAGGCTCGCCGGCACGAGAGAGTCGTAGGACAGGAAATAGATGTTCGGCCGGTCCGCGGCCGGCGCCGCTGCGGGACTGGCGGCGGCTTCCTCCGGCGGCGGAGCCCTGAGTTCGACCGCTCCGCGAATCCCGACGTAGGTCAGCACCAGCAGCGGCAGGGCGATGAGCGCCGCGCGCGCCAGCCGCCCGTTCCTGAGCAGCAGGTCGAGAACCGCGAAGTAGAGGAAACCGACGCCAAGCCAGATCGCCGCCTGCACGGCGAGCGGCAGTCCGCCGACACCCGGAGCCAGCACCCCGTAAACGGCGAAGGTGTTCAGCCCGCCGAAGAGCGCCGCCATGGGGGTGATGAAGCGGCGGGCGGCGGCCATCGCCCCGACCTGAATCGCCAGCGCGATACCGGTGATCAGGGCCAGCCCCGGCAGCTCTTCTGCCGGGATGTCCGAGCGGGCGCCGAAGTAGGTCTGCGCAAGCCAGAAGTAGGTGACGGCGATCAGGCCGACGGCGGCGACAGCCACGGCCCGCCATGGGCCGGGGCGCTTGCCCCGCGAATGCGCCTCGACATCCGACATGAAAAGGAGGCGCCCCCGGCCGACTCTCAAAAAACGGCGTCAAACTGTCACAGGGCCATCGGGATGGCAAAGGGGTGGCGGGCCTTACGAAGCCGCTTCCGCAACGGTGTCGTGCTCGCTGACCAGGTGGCCGGGTTCGACCTCGACGAGGGCGGGCGGCAGGACGGGGGTTTCGGCGCTGACCGCCAGGCGCGAAGGCAGGAAGCGGAAGGCGGTCTTCGGATCGAGCGGTGAGGGCGGCTCGCCCTGCAGCTTCACGCGCTTGCGGGTGCGCTCGACCTTGGGGTCGGGGATCGGCGCGGCCGACAGGAGCGCCTTGGTGTAGGGGTGCTGGGGTTCGGCGTAGATGCGCTCGCGGCTCGCCTGCTCCATGACCCGGCCCATGTAGAGCACCATCACCCGGTGGCTGATCTCGCGCACGACGGCGAGGTCGTGGCTGATGAACAGCATGGCCATGCCGAGCGACTTCTGCAGGTCGATCAAGAGGTCGATGATCTGGGCGCGGATGGAGACGTCGAGCGCCGAGACCGCCTCGTCGCAGATGACCAGCTTGGGTTTCAGGATCATCGCCCGGGCGATGCCGACGCGCTGGTTCTGGCCGCCGGACAGCTCGTGCGGATAGCGATTGATGAGGCTCGGCGCGAGCCCCACCCGCTCCATCATCGCCGCCACCTCGACGTCGCGTTCCTTGCGCGACAGCTCCTTGCGGAAGACCTGCAGCGGCTCGGCGATGGAGTCGCCGATGGTCATGCGCGGGTCGAGGCTGGCCAGCGGGTCCTGGAAGACGATCTGCAGGTCCTTGCGCGCCTCGCGCATGGCGTCGCGGTCGGCGTGGGTGATGTCGCGGCCCATCAGCGTGACCGCGCCGGCCGACGGCGGGATCAGGTTCAGCACCGCCCGGGCCAGCGTCGACTTGCCCGAGCCGCTTTCGCCGACGATGCCCAGCGTCTCGCCCTGGCGGACATAGAGGTCGACGTCGTCGACGGCGCGCAGGTCGACCTTCTTGCCCATCAAGCCCTGATGGATCGGGAAGTAGACCTTGATCCCCTTGCCTTCGACGACCACCGGCGCGTCCTTCGCCACCGGGTCGAGCACCGGGCGGCCGCCGCGGTCCTTGCGGTCGAGACGCGGGATGGCGGCCAGCAGGGCCTTTGTGTAGGGGTCCTTCGGCTTGGCGAAGATAGTCTCGGCCTTGCCCTCCTCGACGTAGGCGCCGTCCTTCATCACGCAGACGCGGTCGGCGAGGCGGGCGATGACGCCCATGTCGTGGGTGATCAGCACCATCGCCGTGCCGGTCTCGCGCTGCAGCTCGGCCATCAGGTCGAGGATCTCGGCCTGGACGGTGACGTCGAGCGCGGTGGTCGGTTCGTCGGCGATGAGCAGCGCGGGGCCGCCGGCCATGGCGCCGGCGATCATCACCCGCTGGCGCATGCCGCCCGACAGCTCGTGCGGATACTGGCGCAGGCGGCGCTGGGCGTCGGGGATGCGGACGTGGTCGAGCCACTCCTTGGCCCGCTTCATCGCCTCGTCGTTGGAAAGGCCCAGATGCAGCCGCAGCGGCTCGGCGATCTGCTCGCCGATGCGCACGTGCGGGGTCAACGCCGTCAGCGGGTCCTGGAAGATCATCGTCATCTTCGACCCGCGGATGCGGTTCAGCTCGCGGGTCTTCAGGCCCAGCAGCTCCTGACCGAGGAATTTGGCCGAGCCTGAGGCCCGGCCGTTTTCGGCCAGCAGGCCCATCACCGCCATGAAGGTCTGGCTCTTACCCGAGCCGCTTTCGCCGACCACCCCCAGCGTCTCGCCGCGCGCCACCTGAAGCGAGACGCCCCGGACGGCGTGGACCACGGCGTCGTGAGTATCGAAGTCGACCTTCAGGTTCTCGATGGAAAGGACGGGGGCTGCGGCGTCGGGCACGGGGGGAGGCTCCGCTGAAAGTTACCGGTGCGACCATAAACGCCGGGGCGTGTGACGCAAACGAGGCCTTACGGAGCGCGCGCCAGGAAGGTTTGGATCGCCTGCCACGCCTCGGGCTCGGTCAGCATCGGTGCGTGACCCACGCGCGGGACCTCGGCGTAGGCCATGTCGGGCGCCGCTTCGCCCATCCGCGTTGCGATGGCCTCGTCGATGAGGTCGGACAGCCCGCCCCGGATCAGCAGCACCGGCCGCCCGGTCGTCAGCGCCCGAAACAGCGGCCACATGTCCGGCGGCGGCGCGTCGGGGTCGGTCTTGAAGGCGATGGCGATCGCCGGATCGTAGTCGAGCGCCGGCCTGCCGTCCTCCTCCCGGAAGGTGCGCCGGGCGAAGCGGTCCCATTGCTCGTCGGTGGCGTCCGGGAAGGCGCTGGCGTTGACCGACTTTATATAGGCGGCGGCGTCGGCCCAGGTCTCCACCGGCTTGCCCTGGCCGACGTAACCGGCGATCCGGCCAAGGCCGACGGGGGACAGCTCCGGCCCGATGTCGTTCAGCACCGCCGCGGCGATGACCCGCGGCGCGAACGAGGCCAGCACCATGGCGATGATGCCGCCCATGCTCGTGCCGACGAAGACCGCCCGCGCAATGCCCTGTTGCGCCAGCAGCGCCATGACGTCGGCGGCGTAGGTTCCGGGGTGATAGTTGATCGGGTTCGGGTCGCGGTCCGACTGGCCGCGCCCGCGCACATCGACGGCGATCACCCGGCGGCCGGTCGCCTGGATGCGCGGCGCGAGTTCCTCGAAGTCCTTCGCATTGCGGGTCAGGCCGTGGATGCAGACGACCGGCGTCTTGCCGCCCTCGGCCGGATAGTCGCGGGCGTGCAGCGTCAGGCCGTCGGCCGAAAGCCAGGTGATGTCGTTGAACTCGGTCATGGCCCTATCAGCCTTCCCCAGCCGTCAAAATCAAACGGTTCAAAAGGGTTCAGAGTCCTCCATCCACCTTTTGGACTCCGGTTGTTCCCGCGAAGGCGGGGACCCAAGCCGCGTCCGAACCTCATTCCAGGCGATTTGACTCTACACAGTCCGCTTGGGTCCCCGCCTTCGCGGGGACAATCGGGTAGAGGATGGGCTCTCGCGGACGATGGGGGATAAGTCGCGGTTCGGGAGGGGGTCAGAGTCCCCGTAATGTCGCGCATTGTCTCCATAGGATATGTCTCGCTCCGTTGACACTGTGACCGCCCTTCCGCAACGGTCCGCCCGTGTTCCGGAAAAGCCGATGAGCAATCGCAGCTGGTGGCCGATGGGCCGCGATCGCTATTCGCCGCCCCCGCCGTCCGAGCGGCTGTCGCGCACGAAGATCGTCGTCGTCGGCAACGAGAAGGGCGGGGCGGGCAAGACCACGCTCGCCGGGCTGATCACCTCGGCCATGCTCTACAGAGGGGCGCGGGTGGCGGCGATCGACCTCGACCTGCGCCAGTCCAGCCTCAGCCGCCTGTTCGCCAATCGCCGCCGCTGGGTCGAGCAATCCGGCGCGCCGGTGCCGGCGCCCATCGAGTACAAGCTCGCCGAGGACACCGATCATCTTTCGCGCATGGACCCGGCGGGCATCGTCTCCCTGTTCGAGCAGGCGATGATGATGGCCATCGGCGCCGTCGACATCCTGGTCATCGACACGCCCGGCGGCGACACGCCGGTGTCGCGCGCCGCTCACCTGCAGGCCGACCTCGTGGTCACGCCCATGAACGACAGCTTCGTGGATTTCGACGTGCTGGGCGTCGTCGATCCGGGCGGTGTCAGTCCGGCGCGGCCGAGCCATTACGCTCGTGTGGTCCACGAAGCCCGCCGTACGCGGCAGAGTTATGGCCGCCAGCTCGACTGGATCGTGATGCCCAACCGCATCTCCCACGTCGAGGCCCGCAACCGCGAACGGCTGAACCGCGAACTGGAAACGCTGGGCAGGCAGGTGGGCTTTCGCATCGGTCCGGCCCTGCACGAGCGGGTCACCTATCGCGAGCTGTTCCCGTTCGGGCTGACCGTCGCCGACCTCGCGCCGGGGGTGCGGCCGCTCGGCATCGGCCCGCCCCGCGACGCCGTCCGCAAGGAGGTGGAGGCGCTGCTCGCGGCCCTTGAACTGGACCGCTACGCCTTCGATCGGCCGGTCATGGAGCCCCGGATGCGGTGGGGTCGCTAGGTCTCCAAGCCTTGCCTTGGGCGGAACTGGGCTGTTAATCGGGCTTTCCTAGAGGCCAGGCCGAAGGCGCGCCCATGCCCAGAACCGCCCGCAAGGCGCACGATCTCCCGTTCCTGACGCCCTACCGTCACGGTTTCGTGCGGATCGCCGCCTGCGTGCCGACCATCTGCATCGCCGATCCGAAGGACAACGCCGCCCGCACGCTCGACCTGGTCCGCAAGGGGCACGAGGACGGCGTGGCGGTCATGCTGTTCCCGGAGCTCGGCATTTCCGCCTACGCCATCGACGACCTGCTGCACCAGGACGCGCTGCTCGACGCCGTCGAGGCGGCGATCGCCACACTGGTCGAGGAAAGCCGCAAGCTGTCGCCGGTCTTCGTCGTCGGCGCGCCGCTGCGCTGTGGCGGGCGGCTTTTCAACTGCGCGGTCGCGATCCACGCGGGCGAAATCCTCGGCGTCACGCCCAAGACCTTCCTGCCCAACTACCGCGAGTTCTACGAGCGGCGCTGGTTCGCCAGCGGTCAGGGCGTCGTCGGTGACGTGATGCAGCTTGCCGGCCGAACCGTGCCGTTCGGCGTCGACCTGATTTTCCGGTCGGTGGGGACGGCGTCCTTCACCTTCCATACGGAGATCTGCGAGGACTACTGGATTCCGGCGCCGCCCTCGACGCAGGCCGCGCTCGCGGGCGCCGAGATCCTGCTGAACCTGTCGGCCAGCAACATCGTCATCGGCAAGGCGCAGGCCAGGAAGCTGCTCTGCGCCTCCCAGTCGATGCGCTGCCAGGCAGCCTACGCCTATTCGGCGTCAGGGCCCGGCGAATCGACGACCGACATGGCCTGGGACGGCCAGGCCTCGATCTTCGAACGCGGCGAGCAGTTGTCGGAGACCCCGCGCTTCCCGACCGAAAGCTGCATGACGGTGGCCGACGTCGACGTCGCCACCATCCGCTCGGAGCGGATGCGGATGGGCTCGTTCGGCGACGCCATCAGCGCCGACGCGGAGAACTTCCGCATTGTCGACTTCCGGTTCGACGCGCCTAAGGGCGAACTCGAACTGAAGCGGAAGGTCGATCGCTACCCGTTCGTGCCGGACGATCCCGCCCGTCTCGCGCAGGAGTGCTACGAGGCCTACAACATCCAGGTCCAGGGGCTGGCCCAGCGGCTGAAGTCGACCGGCTTGGAGAAGCTGGTGCTCGGCGTCTCCGGCGGGCTCGATTCCACCCACGCCCTGATCGTGGCGGTGAAGGCGCTCGACAGCCTCGGCCTGCCGCGGACCAACATGCTCGGCTACACCATGCCGGGGTTCGCCACGTCCGACTTCACCAGGTCGAACGCCTGGAAGCTGATGCAGGCGCTGGGCGTCAGCGCCGCCGAGCTGGATATCCGCCCGGCCGCGACGCAGATGCTGGCCGACCTCGGTCATCCGTTCGCGCGCGGCGAAGAGGTCTACGACGTCACCTTCGAGAACGTGCAGGCGGGCCTGCGCACCGACTACCTGTTCCGGCTGGCCAACCAGCAGGGCGGGCTGGTGGTCGGCACCGGCGACCTGTCGGAACTGGCGCTGGGCTGGTGCACCTACGGCGTCGGCGACCACATGAGCCACTACAACGTCAACGCCTCGGTTTCGAAGACGCTGATCCAGCATTTGATTCGCTTCGTGGCGGCGTCGGGCGATGTCGGTTCCGACGCCTCGGCCGTGTTGTTGGACGTGCTGGAAACCGAGATTTCACCGGAACTGGTGCCGTCGAAGAACGGTGAAATCCAGTCTACGCAGGACAAGGTCGGTCCCTACGCCCTGCAGGATTTTAACCTTTACTATTTTGCGCGGTACGGCATGGCGCCGTCCAAGATCGCCTATCTGGCGCTGAACGCCTGGGGCGACGCGGGCCGCGGCGACTGGCCGGCGGACACCCCGGCCGCCGAGAGGCGCGCCTATTCTCTTGAAGAGATCGTGAAATGGCTGCGCCTCTTCCTGGTCCGTTTCTTCGCCAACCAGTTCAAGCGGTCCTGTCTGCCGAACGGCCCGAAAATCTCTTCCGGCGGCTCGCTTTCACCCCGCGCGGACTGGCGAATGCCCTCGGATGCACGCGCCGATGCTTGGGTTGAGGAACTGGAAACCAATATTGCCTAATGCAGGCAGTCGCGGCTTCGTCGCGGTGACAATATGCGGGCTAGAAAAGGCAAATCATCCGGAGTAACCTGCCGCCGCGCAGATTTCTGTGCGGAAAAAAGGTCGACCGGCTTGGGAACCATTTCGTGTTTCGCACGCTTGCTGCGTCGGCCGCATTGGGAGGCGATCTGAGCGCGACCTAGAGGGGTGCTTCAGAAAACTCCGCCCGCGTTTCGGTGCGGGTACGGCTTTTGGATCGATGCCGAGCGATTGGCGCGTAGGCACAATGAGTGAGGGGCTCAAGGTGAGAAAAAGAGCATTAATGCTGGGCAGCGTGCTCGGCGTCCTGGCGCTGGCGCCTGCCGCGCAAGCGCAAGACATGGGCTGGTACGGGGCCTTCGACCTTGGCTACCACTGGCCTGCTGACTCCGAGGTCTCGATCGACGGCGTCGACGACGTCGGCGAGGTCGGGCATGAGGGTGACTGGGCGGGCTTCGCGCGTCTCGGCAACCGCTTCACCTCGAACCTGCGCGGCGAACTCGAGTTCGGCGGCCGTCCCGGCGACCTCGAAGACGACGCCGTGGAAGGCAGCATGCAGGTCATGAGCCTGATGGGTAACCTGCTGTACGACTTCATGCCTGGCGCGGCCTTCTCGCCGTTCGTCGGCGTGGGCGTCGGCGGCATCAAGGCCGACCTGACCGCGGTCGAGCTCGACGACGATGTGGACATCAACATCGACGGCGACGACAGCGCGTTCGCCTGGCAGGGCATCATCGGCGCGGCGTTCCGGGCTACGGACCGCCTGACCGCCGACCTGACCTACCGCTACCTCGACTCCTCCGACCTCAGCTACGAGAGCGTCGAAGGCGACGAGGTCATGAACATCGAGACGGACTACGTGGACCACTCGGTGACGTTCGGCCTGCGCTACTCGTTCGCGCCTCCGCCGCCGCCCCCGCCGCCTCCGCCTCCGCCGCCTCCGCCTCCGCCGCCTCCCCCGCCGCCTCCGCCGCCGCCGCCGCCTCCGCCGCCGCCGGCTTACGAGGCCCGGGACTTCATCGTCTACTTCCCGTTCGATCAGTACGTGCTGACGCCGGAAGCCCAGACGGTGGTGCAGGAAGCGGCCCAGTACGCCAACGCCGGCAACGCCACCCGCGTTGTGGTCGTCGGTCACGCCGACACCTCCGGTTCGGCCGCCTACAACGTGCGACTGTCCGAGCGCCGTGCGAAGGCCGTGGCCGACGCGCTGGTTGGCCTGGGCGTCAACTCCAGCACGCTGGCCGTTGACTGGCGCGGTGAATCCGAACCCGCGGTCGCCACCGGCGACGGCGTGAAGGAGCCGCTGAACCGCCGTGCGACGGTCAACGTCAACTTCTGATCGCGCGGGCTGACAGCGTCAGCCTGACAAAGACGAAGGCCCCACCCGCAAGGGCTGGGGCCTTTTTCTTTGGTTAGAGGGAAAGGTCGGTTTCTCGCCGCCAAGAGTTCGTCGAGTAATCGACATTGGAACTCAAGAGAGGGAAGGTGGCGGAATCGCCCGGATGCGGGGCCAGCTTTTGTGAATCTTACGGCAAAGCTAAACCGTTCCTTAACCGAGATATCGTCTAGGTGCGCCGATCTGCCACATCACCGCCAAATTTTTTGGCTTATTGCGGCGGAACCGGCGCGCACGAATTGCGTTGGACGTACGCATAGGTTACGAAAGCAATGCGACCAACCGTCGCAAAGCGTGGGCCGAACTAAGAGGGGTTCAGTTTTATGATTCGCAAAGCACTTGTACTGGCCGTCGCGGCTATGGTCAGTCTCACCGGCCCGGCTCTCGCCGCGGATGCCTCCGCTGCGGCTAACAAAGCCGCCGCCGACTCCGTCGTCCGGGCGTCGCAGACGCAAGGTTCCGATCAGCTGGTTGGCGACTCGGACTTTCTCATCTTCCTGGCTTTTGGCCTGCTGACCACCGCTGTGGTCATCTCGGCGTGGAACGATGACGAAGAGCCGGTCAGCCCTTGATCGCTCTAACTGAGTAACGGAAGGCGGGGCCTCGAAGGCCCCGCCTTTTATTATTTCTGGCGGGCTGTTTGCCCGCATCCGGCAGGGGCCGGGGGCGCTTAAAGAAGCCGCAGCCATGATCGATCTGCACTGTCATATGCTCCCCGGGATCGACGACGGCGCCGCCGATCTGGAGGTCTCGTTGGCGATGGCCCGCATGGCGGTCGCGGACGGCATCACGATCACCGCCTGCACCCCGCACATCATGCCCGGCGTCTACGAGAACCGCGGCCCCGAGATCCGGACCGCGATCGAGCGCCTGCAGGCCGTCCTCGACGAGAACGACATTCCGCTGAAGCTGGTCACCGGCGCCGACGTCCACATCGCGCCCGATCTGGTCGAAGGCCTGCGCAGCGGCCGCGTGCTGTCGCTGAACGACAGCCGCTACTTCCTGTTCGAGCCGCCGCACCACATCGCGCCGCCCCGGCTGGAGCAGCTGGCGTTCGACGTGATGGCGGCCGGCTACATGCCCGTCATCACCCATCCCGAGCGCCTGACCTGGATCGAGACCCACTACGAGATCTTCACCCAGATGGTCCGGGCCGGCGCCTGGATCCAGATCACCGCCGGCGCGGTGACCGGCCGCTTCGGCCGCCGGCCGAAGTACTGGTCGGAGAAGCTTCTCGACGATGGCGTCGTCCACGTCCTGGCCACCGACGCCCACAACCTCCGCAACCGCTCGCCGGTGCTTTCGGAAGCGCGCGAGGCCGTAGCCGCGCGCCTGGGAGAGCAGGCCGCGCGGGACATGGTGCTGACCCGGCCGCGGCTCATTCTCGAGAACGCGCTGCCATCACAGGCGCCGGAGCCGGTCGGCGTCGAACGACAGCAGCGCCCGCGCGGGGGCCTGCTCGCGCGTCTCTTTTCCGCCGCGTGAACTGACGAGGTCCGCAAGGCGCACATGACCAAGGTTCGCTCCGCTCCAGATGGAACCGGGCCCGGGGGGCAGGGTAGCCTGCCCGCCGCCATGACTTTAGGACACCGGCAATGAGCCAGTCTCTCCTCTCTCTCCGCACCATCGCCGCGCTCGCGCTGGCCGGAGCCTTCGCGCTCGGCGGCTGCGGCACCACCAGCGCCGGTTCCGCCGATACCTGGCTGCCGCCCCCGGACGCGGCGCCGCTGACCTCGACTCGCGCCGAGTACGTCATCGGCCCGCTCGACAAGCTGAGCGTCACCGTCTTCCAGGTCCCCGACCTCAGCCTCAAGGGCGCGCAGGTCGACGCCGCCGGGCGGATCACCTTCCCCCTCATCGGCGAAGTGCAGGCTTCGGGCCGCACCGCCCGTCAGCTGTCGGCCGACATCGGCGCCGAGCTGGCCAAGGGTTACCTGCAGTCGCCGGAGGTCACCGTCGTCGTCGACGAGGCCGCCAGCCAGAAGGTGACCGTCGAAGGCGCCGTCGTGCAGCCGGGCATGTTCAACCTCAGCGGGCCGACCAGCCTGTTGCAGGCGATCGCTATGGCGCGCGGCCCCGACAAGACCGCCGACCTGCGCAAGGTCGCGATCTTCCGCACCATTCAGGGCAAGCGCGCCGCCGCCGTCTTCGACCTGAAGGCTATCCGCGAGGGCAAGGCCGAAGACCCGCAGGTCTACGGCAACGACATCGTCGTGGTGCAGGGTTCGGATTCGCGGGGCATCTGGCAGGAAGTATTGCGCGCCGTGCCGCTCATCGGCGTCTTCAAGTTCCTTTGATGATGGCCGTCTAGCTGGGTTGGGATGGGGATGACTTCGAACGACGGCATGGGAGATCTGGGCGGCCGGGATCGGCGCGGTCAGTACATGACTGCGGCCGGCCACGGTCCGATCATCGTGCAGCGGGGCCGCGACATCGCGCCGGCGGAATGGTGGGTGGAAACCCCGCTCGCCGCCGAGGACGTCTCGCAGTTCAACCTGCTCGAATACTGGCGGATCATCGTCAAGCATCGCATCTGGGCGATCAGCATCTTCGTCGCCTGCCTGGCGATCGCCATCATCGCCAACCTGATGATGACGCCGATCTACACGGCGAGCACCACCCTCCAGATCGACCGCGAGCCCGCCAAGGTCGTCAACGTCGAGGGCGTGACCCCCGACGAGGGCGGCAGCATCGACGAATTCCTGCAGACCCAGTACGGCCTGCTGAAGAGCGACTCGCTGGCGGCGCGGGTGGTCGATAACCTTGGCTTGGCCAAGGACGGCTCCTTCGCCAAGGCCATGGGGGCCAATCCCCGGGCCGGCGCGACGCCCGAGGACGTGAAGGCCCGGCGCAAGCAGGCCATCAACCTGATCGCCGCCAATCGCGGCGTGCGCCCGATGCGCGGCTCGCGTCTCGTCAGCGTCAGCTTCGACAGCCCCAGCCCGGCGCTGTCGGCGAAGGTGGCCAACGCCATGGCCACCGCCTTCATCGAGACCAATCTCGAGCGGCGCTACGACTCCGCCTCCTACGCCCGCGACTTCCTTGAAAGCCGCCTCAAGCAGGTCAAGGCCCGCCTCGAGGACAGCGAACGGCAGCTCGTCGCCTATGCGGCCAAGGAGCAGATCGTCAACGTCGCCGTGCCGACGCCTGGCGGCGGCGCGGAACAGACCGCCAGCCAGTCGCTGACGGCGTCCGACCTGCTGTCCATGAACACCGCGCTCGCCGCGGCGAAGGCGCAACGCATCCAGGCCGAGCAGCGCTGGCGCCAGGCCAGCAGCGGCGACGGTTCCAGCATTCCGGAAGTGCTGCAGAGCGGCACCATCCAGGCCATGCGCCAGCAGAAGGCTTCGCTGCAGGCGCAGTACCAGGACAAGCTCAACGTCTACAAACCCGAGTTCCCGGCGATGCTGCAGCTGAAGGCGCAGATCGACGAGCTCGACCGGCAGATCAAGACCGAGACCAACGCCATCCGTCAGTCGATCCGGGGCCAGTACCAGGTCGCCGCGCGCGAGGAGGCCTCGCTGGCCGGCAACGTCAATGCGCTGAAGTCCGGCGTCATGGACCTGCGCAACCGCTCGATCCAGTACACCATCCTGCAGCGCGAGGTGGATACCAACCGCACGCTCTATGACGGCCTTCTCCAGCGCTACAAGGAGATCGGCGTCGCCGGCGGTGTCGGCAACAACAACGTCTCGGTGGTCGACACGGCGACCCCGCCCGGATCGCCGACGCGGCCGAAGCCGCTGCTGAATCTCGCCGTCGGCGCCCTGCTAGGTCTGGTGCTTGGCGTGCTCGCCGCCCTGCTGGTCGAGCTGCTCGACGAGTCGATCCAGACGCCGGAGGACATCGAGACCAAGCTCGGTCTGACGCTGCTGGGCGCCATTCCGGTGCCGCCGAAGGGCATGAGCCTCGAACAGGCGCTCATGGATCCAAGATCCGCTGTGTCAGAGGCCTACTACTCGGTGCGTACGGCGCTGCAGTTCTCCACGCCGACCGGCATTCCGGAGGTACTGCTGGTCACCAGCTCGCGCGCCGCCGAGGGCAAGTCGACGACCTCGCGCATCATCGCGCAGAACTTCGCCCGTCTGGGCATGCGGGTGCTGCTGATCGACGCCGACCTGCGCAACCCGTCGCTGCACCGGATGCTGGGCCGCGACAACTCGCGGGGCCTGACCAACCTGCTGACCGGCGGCGAGCGTATCGACGAGGTGGTCCAGGCCACCAGCGATCCGAACCTGTCGTTCATCCCCTGCGGCCCGCTGCCGCCAAACCCCGCGGAACTGCTCGGCAGCGAGCAGCTGCGTGGGGTGCTGGCCGAGGCGAGCAGCCTCTACGACCTGGTCATGCTCGATGGCCCGCCGATCCTGGGTCTGGCCGACGCCCCGATCCTGACCAACGCCGCCTCCGGCGTGCTGCTGGTCGTGGCCGCCCACGAAACGCGCCGTGGTCCGGCGCGGGCGGCTCTGCGGCGGCTGAAGCAGGGCGCCGCCAACGGCAAGATTCTTGGGGCCGTGCTGACCAAGCTCGACCTCAAGCGCGCCGCCTACGGCTACGGCTATAGCTACGACTACGAGTACGGGGCCCAGCCGACGCAGCTGATCCGCGGCTAGCCGCGATGCCGGCTCTGGCCGCACGTCAGCTCTACTGGGTCCTCTATGGCCTGGCCGCTGCCGCGCTCGCCTGGCTGATCGTCACCGGCGCCCTGGCGGCGAACGACCGCGAGAGGGCGCCGGAGCGCGCGCTGCGCTGGCGGTCGGACGATCCGGGCGCGCATCGCAGGCTCGCCGAACTGGCGCTCGAGGCCGGTAAGCCGGACGTCGCGCGCGGTCATGCGCTGAGCGCGCTGGTCCACAGCCCGCACGACGCCACCCTCTACCGCCTGCTGGGCGAAGCCGCCCGCGCCGGCGCCGACGACGCCCGCGCTCGCCGGCTGTTCGCCACCGCCGGCCGGTTCACCCATCGCGACGCCGCGCTGGCCGCCACCTTCTTCGAGGACGCGGTCAGCGAGGCGC
>CAMLRH010000020.1 GCA_946482375.1 uncultured Caulobacteraceae bacterium
GATTCGGTCGAGCGGACGCGGCCAACGCCTTCGCAAACCGGGCAGACGTGGGTGGTGCCCTCCAGCACGCCGGTGCGGCGGCGCTGGCGCGAGATTTCCATCAGGCCGAACGGGCTGATCTTGCCCATCTGCACGCGGGCGCGGTCGTCCTTGAGGCAGTCCTTCAGCTTCTTCTCGACGGCGCGGTTGTTCTTCGCCTCGTCCATGTCGATGAAGTCGATGACGATGAGGCCGGCGAGGTCGCGCAGGCGGAGCTGCCGGGAGGCTTCCTCGGCCGCTTCGAGGTTGGTCTTCAGCGCGGTCGCTTCGATGTTCCGCTCGCGGGTGGCGCGGCCGGAGTTCACGTCGACCGCGACCAGCGCCTCGGTCTGGTTGATGACCAGGTAGCCGCCCGAGCGCAGCGGCACGACCGGGTGGTAGATCTGGGCGAGGTGGTCCTCGACCTTGTGCGCCACGAACAGCGGCGTCGGCTCGCGGTAGGCGACGATCTTCTTGGCCTGCGAGGGCACCAGCATGCGCATGAAGTCGCGCGCTTCCTTGTAGCCGTCCTCGCCCTCGACCAGGACGCTGTCGATGTCCTTGTCGAAGAGGTCGCGGATAGCGCGCTTCACGAGGTCTTCTTCCTCGTAGATCAGCGCCGGCGCGATCGAGTGCAGGGTGGTCTCGCGGATGTTTTCCCACAGACGCAGCAGGTACTCGTAGTCGCGCTTGATCTCGGCCTTGGTGCGCTTGGCGCCGGCCGTCCGCACAATCAGGCCCATTCCCTGAGGAACATCGAGGCTCTGGACGACGCTCTTCAGGCGCTTGCGGTCGGTCGCCGTGGTGATCTTGCGGCTGATGCCGCCGCCACGGGCGGTGTTGGGCATGAGCACGCCGTAACGGCCGGCGAGCGACAGGTAGGTGGTCAGCGCCGCGCCCTTGTTGCCGCGCTCTTCCTTGACGACCTGGACCAGCATGATCTGCCGGCGGCGGATCACTTCCTGGATCTTGTACTTGCGCATCAGCCGCCGGCGGCGCCGGGCGACCTCTTCCTCCATGACGTCGTCTTCGTCGCCGCCGCCGACTTCGCCGTCCTCGTCCTCGGCGTGACCGTTCCCGTTGGAGCCGTGGTGGTCGTCGTCGTCCTCCAGCACCTCGCGCATGAGGGCTTCGCGGTCAGCGACCGGAATCTGGTAGTAGTCCGGGTGGATTTCGTTGAAGGCCAGGAAGCCGTGCCGGTTGCCGCCGTACTCGACGAAGGCGGCCTGCAGGCTCGGTTCTACGCGGGTGACCTTGGCGAGGTAGATGTTACCCCGCAGCTGCTTCCGGGACTGGCTCTCGAAATCGAACTCTTCAACCCGTGTTCCGTCCACGACGACCACACGCGTTTCTTCCGCGTGTGCTGCGTCGATCAGCATCTTCTTCATTTAGGTGATCTCCACGGCGCGCGGCGAGCACGAGGCTCGGGCGCCGGCTTGTAAGGAGGGCGCGCACGCCGGCTCCGCCTGCCGCGCTGGCGCGGGGGCTCAAAAGCCGAGTGGGGGCGGGAGCGCTGCCCATGGGTTAATTCCCTGGTCGCGCCGTCTTGCGAGGCGCGGATTGGATGTCGCGTCGCTGCCGGAAAAGGCGCCCGACGCGGGCTGTTCTGCGCCGGGGGCATCTCCGCGAACGCGGGCCAGCCAGGGCGCGGACGGACATTAGCCACAGCCGCGACGAAAAGGAAAGGAGACGCGGTCTCTCCAATATCCTTAACCAGTTAGCTACTATCGAGAGGCAAGCTCTCGGTTTGTTCAGGCGTGAGATTGGGGCTGATTATGCGTGCGGGGCTGGCTGGGCTTCTGAGAGCCACCAAAGCCGGAAAACTTGCGTTGGTGATCGGGGCGGCCGCCGCGGGCGTGCTGGCCTTCGGCGCCTTGCAGCTCGCCCAGGCCGCCGCGTCCTCCGCAGACGTCCTCAAGGTCCGTCTCGGCGGCGACAAGGCCGAGACCCGCATCGTCGTCGACCTCAACCGTTCGGTCAGCGGCAAGCTCATTTCGGACGGCGCCGGCGACGGCAAGGTCGTCATCGCGCTCTCCGACGTCGAGGTCCCGATCTCGCTGGGCGGTGACGGGCAGGGGCTGGTGCGCCGCTGGGCCGTCGAGGAGCAGGGCCGCTCGGCCAAGATCGTCGTCGAGCTGGCGCAGGACGCCATCGTGCGCCGCCGCTTCCTGCTGCCGCCCGGCGATGGCGTGCCCAACTACCGCTATGTCATCGACCTGAAGTCGACCAGGGACGTTCCCGCCGTCCGCATGGCGAAGGCCGAGACGGCGCCGAAGGTGACGGTCACCAAGGCGTCCGCGCCCCGCAAGCGCGTCATCGTCATCGACGCCGGTCACGGGGGCAAGGACCCCGGAGCGAAGGGCTCGGACAGCCGGGAGAAGGACATCAACCTCGCCGCCGCCCGCGCGCTCAAGACGCGGCTGGAGAAGTCCGGCCGCTACAAGGTCGTCATGACCCGTGATTCGGACGTCTTCGTGCCGCTGGAGACGCGGGTGAAGCTCGCCCGCAAGGCCGACGCCGACCTCTTCATCTCGCTGCACGCCGACGCGGGGCCGGACGAATCCACCAAGGGCCTGTCCGTCTACACCCTGTCCGAACAGGGCCAGAACCGCGCCGGGCGCGTGATGGGCAAGGAAGACTGGCTGATGAACGCCAGCTACGGCGGCAACAACCGCACCGTCAGCCAGATCCTGCTCGACCTCACCCAGCGCGCCACCAAGAACCGCTCGGCCCAGTTCGCCGAGATGCTGCTGGAGCACGTCAGCGACGAGACGGCGCTGCTGCGCCGCAGCCACCGCGACGCCGGCTTCGTCGTGCTGCTGGCGCCTGACGTTCCCGCCGTGCTGCTGGAGATGGGCTTCATCACCAGCCCCGACGACGAAAAGGTCCTCGCCTCGGCCGACGGCCGCCGCCGGCTGATGAACGCCGTCGGTGATTCGATAGACGCCTACTTCGTCGAGCAGACCCGACTGGCCTCTCGATAGGGCCTTCAGCCCGATTGCCCCGGCGAAGGCCGGGGTCCAGATTCCTATACGCCGGGGCTGACGGGATGAACTCAGACCCCTCTGGGACCGGCTCGGCGCCTTCCATCTGGGTCCCGGCCTTCGCCGGGATGCACGGATTGGCGCCCGGCCTTCCCCGCGCTACACGAACGCCAGCGGTGGGGCGCGCCCCGCGGAGGTTGGTCGGCTTTGAAACCCCTTGAGAACTGGGTCAGGACGCTGGGCGTCGCCGCGTTGATCCTGATCGGGGTCGCGGGACTGGCCACGGTCGTCTTCACCGCCTGGCTCCTCCACGACATGCCGGACGCGGGCGAGCTCGCGGACTATCGCGCGCCGACGGCCACCCGCGCCTACGCCTGGGACGGCACGCTGATCGGGGAGTTTTCGACGGAGCGGCGCATCTTCGTGCCCTATGACCAGATGCCGCCGCACCTGGTGCGCGCCTTCCTGGCGGCCGAGGACAAGAACTTCTTCCAGCACGCCGGCGTCGATCCGGGCGGCATCAGCCGGGCGATGCTGAAGAACGTCATCAACCTGCTGCAGGGGCGCCGGCTGGAAGGCGGCTCGACCATCACCCAGCAGGTGGCGAAGAACATCCTGCTGACCTCGGACGCCACCATCGGCCGCAAGCTGAAGGAAGGCATCCTGGCCGGGCAGCTGGAGCAGAACCTCTCGAAGGAGCAGATCCTCGAGCTGTACCTGAACGAGATCTGGCTGGGCTATCAGTCGTATGGCGTCGGCGCGGCGGCCTATAACTACTTCGGCAAGTCCATCGACCAACTGACGGTGGAGGAGGCGGCCTATCTCGCCGCCCTGCCCAAGGGGCCGCAGAACTACCATCCGATCCGCCGCAAGCGCGCCGCCATCGCTCGCCGCAATTGGGTGATCGACGAGATGGCCGACATCGGCTGGATCAGCCGCCGGGTCGCCGAACGCGCCAAGAAGACCGACCTGAAGGTCCAGCCCGGCCCGACGCGGGCCAAGTACCGCGACGCCGACTTCTTCGTTGAAGAGGTCCGCCGCCGGGGTCTGGAGGAACTCGGGCCGCGCCTGCTCGAAGGCGGCTACTACATGCGCACCACGCTGGACCCGAAGCTGCAGACGGCGGCGCGGGTGGCGCTGATGCACGGGCTCGAGACCTACGACCGCCGCCACGGCTGGCGCGGGGCATGGGCGCGGGTCAGCGATATTGCGCCGGGCTGGCAAGAGGCGGCCCTGAAGAAGAGCCCGCCGTCCGAGCGCCGCGCCTGGCGCGCCGCCGTGGTGGAAAGCGCCTCGGGCGGCAGCGTCCGCGTGATCCCCGCCAAGGACTACGATCCGGGCAACCTGGTCAGCGAGGACGTCGCCTGGGCCAACCGCGGCAAGGGGCTGAAGCGCGGCGACTTGGTCTTCGTCGAACCGGCGGAGGAGGGCGGCGGCTATCGGCTGCGCCAGGTGCCGCTGGTCAACGGCGCGCTGGTCGCCATGGACCCCTACACCGGCCGGGTGCTGGCCATGGTCGGCGGCTATTCCTTCTCCCTGTCGAAGTTCAACCGCGCCACCCAGGCCAAGCGCCAGCCCGGCTCGGCGTTTAAGCCGTTCGTCTACGCCACCGCGCTGGAGAACGGCTACACGCCGGCGAGCTACGTCACCGACGCCCGCATCACCCTGCCGGGCGCGGGCGGCGAGGCCTGGTCGCCGGAGAACTACAACCGCGAATACTACGGCTCGATGCCGCTGCGGCGGGGCCTGGAGCTGTCGCGCAACGCCATGACCGTGCGGCTGGCGCTCAGCGTCGGCATGCGGAAGATCGCCGACATGGCGGAGCGGGCGGGCATCACGCCGAAGATGGACAAGGTGCTGGCCATGGCGCTGGGCTCGGGCGAGACGACGCCGTTCCAGCTGACCGCCGCCTACACCGCCTTCGCCAACGGCGGACGCCGGCCGGAGCCGCATCTGATCGAGATGGTCCAGGACCGCGACGGCGAGGTCATTTACCGCGCCGACACGCGGCAATGCCCGCGTTGCCGGGCGAGCTTCGGGGGCGAGGAAAGCCCGCGCCTGCAGCCGGCCGGCAAAGAGATCATGGACCCCATCGTGGCCTACCAGATCACCTCGATGCTGGAGGGCGTCGTCCAGCGCGGCACCGCCGTGCGCGCCCGGGTGCTGGAGCGGCCGACGGCGGGCAAGACCGGGACCACCAACGAGTACCGCTCGGCCTGGTTCGTCGGCTACACGCCGCAGATCGTCACCAGCGTCTTCATCGGCTTCGACGACAACCGCTCGCTGGGAGAGGGCGAGACGGGGTCGCAGGCGGCCCTGCCGGTGTTCATCGAGTTCATGCAGGAGGCGACCAAGGGCGTGCCGCCGACGCCGTTCAAGGAGCCGAAAAACGCCAAGTGGGGCATCGTCAACGGCATCCGCGAAGCCTTCCGGCCGGGCGACCAGCCGCAACCGGCGCCGCCCCGCGCGCCCACGACGGGCGGCCCCGCGCCGTCCACCGGCGCCCCGGCGCCTGGACCTGCCCAACCCACACCGACGCCGCAACCGAAAGTCCCCGAAGACTTCACGGGCATCTACTAGGAGCGTTTGAATGAGACCGGATGTCGAGGCCGCAGCGGCCGACATCGAGCAGTCGATCGGACTGCTCAGGAGGAGACTTTGACTGGGAACCGGCTCTAAGGAAGCTGGACGAGCTCGACGCTCGCGCCGAGGACCCCACGCTCTGGGAAAAGCCTGAGCAGGCCCAGGCGCTGATGCGCGAGCGCCAGCGGCTGTCGGGACAGGTGGAGGCGGTGCGCTCGCTGGAGCGCGACCTGGCCGACGCCGTCGAATACGCCGAACTGGCCGACGCCGAGGCCGACGAGGCCTCGCTGGAGGACGCCCGCGCCCAGCTGAAGGCCATCCGCGAGCGTGCCGGCCGCGCCGAACTCGAAGCGCTGCTATCTGGCGAGGCGGACGGCAACGACGCGTATCTGGAAATCAATTCCGGCGCCGGCGGCACAGAGTCGGCCGACTGGGCCTCGATGCTGCTGCGCATGTACACGCGCTGGGCGACGGCCCACGGCATGGAAGCCGAGATCATCGAAGAGACGCCGGGCGAACAGGCGGGCATCAAGTCGGCCACGGTCCACGTAAAAGGGACCAACGCCTACGGCTGGCTCAAGACCGAGGGTGGCGTGCACCGGCTGGTGCGGATCAGCCCCTACGATTCCAGCGCCCGGCGGCACACCTCGTTCGCGTCCGTGTGGGTCTATCCGGTGATCGACGACACTATCGAGATCGAGATCAATCCGTCGGACGTGCGCACCGACACCTATCGGGCGAGCGGGGCGGGCGGTCAGCACATCAACAAGACCGACTCGGCGGTGCGCCTGACCCACATTCCGACGGGCATCGCGGTCGCCTGCCAGATGGGCCGCTCGCAGCACCAGAACCGCGACGAGGCCTGGAAGATGCTGCGCGCGCGGCTCTACGAGCTGGAGCTGCAGAAGCGCGAGGCGGCCGCACAGGCGCTGGAGGACCAGAAGACCGACATCGGCTGGGGCCACCAGATCCGCAGCTACGTCCTGCAGCCGTACCAGATGGTGAAGGATCTGCGGACCAACGTGGAGACCTCGGACACGCAGGGCGTGCTCGACGGCGATCTCGACGAGTTCATGGGCGCGGCGCTGGCCCAGCGGGTCGGCGCGACGCGGGACGCGGTGGAGAGCTAGATACCCAGCTGATCGCCCGCCCGCACGAAGCGGTCGGGGTTCTGGGCGCGGCCGTTGACCCATACCTCGTAGTGCAGGTGCGGGCCCGTCGAGCGCCCGGTCGAGCCCATGCCGCCGATGCGCTGGCCGACGGCGACGCGTTCGCCGGGGCGCACGCCGATGCTGGAGAGGTGGGCGTAGCGGGTCTTGAAACCCGAGCCGTGGTCGATCTCGATGGTATTGCCGTAGCCCGAGCGGACGCCGGTGAACGAGACGACACCCGGCGCCGTCGCCTGGATCGGCGTGAACATGCCGCCGCTGAAGTCGAGGCCGGAATGGAAGGCGGGGCGGCCCGTGAACGGGTCGAAACGCATGCCAAAGCCGCTGCTCTTGCCGGTGCCCGTCGGCCGGGCCAGCGGCAGCTTGCGCGCCGCCACCGAGAGCGAACGCATCTGCGACATGTTCGAGGAGGCGCGCTGGATGCGCATGGCGAAGTCTTCGTCGACGTCCAGCACGGCGGCCAGCGCCCGGGGGTCCTTGGCCTCGATCAGCGGGCCGCCCAGCGCCGAGTTGTGGTCGGCGTAGCGATCGGGGTTCAGGCCGGCGAGCCGGAAGGCCAGCCGCATCCGTTCGGCGCGGGTCTTGGCGTAGGTCTCGGCGGCCGCGATCAGCCGCTCCTGATCCATGTGGACCGCCTGCACGCGGTCGACCGGCGTGGCGGCGAGGAGGGTGGCCTTGCGCGGCGCCAGCGCGGCCTGCGCGCCGGGATCGCCCTGGAAATCGGTGAGCAGATAGGCGAGGGCGGCGTGCCGCTTCTCGATGTTGTCGGCCAGTTCGTCGACCGAGCCGCTGGTGGCGTTCAGCTGGGCGACCGCGCTGTTCAGGCGGGCCTGGCGGTCGGCGATCCAGCGTTCGTAGCGGGCCTGGGTGCGGGCGAGCTCCTGGTCCTTGGCGGTCAGCGACATGACGTTGACCAGCATCGCCGCCGTCGAGACGCCCATCCACAGCGAGGCCACGGCCACGCCAGACGCGATCGCCAGCTGCTTGCGCGTCGTGAGGATGTAGCCGCGCATCTCGCCGCCCGAGCGGACATAGAGATGCCGTTCGGGGAACAGCGCCACGATCCGCTCACAAAGGCGTACAAGGAAGCTAAGGAAACGCATGTCCCCCCGAAACCCGACGTTTCAGTTCGAGGCGGTATGCTAGAGATCAATGGTTAAGGCAACCCTCGCGCCGCGCGCAGGGATAGCAGGATGATCAAGCGCTAGTCCTGTTCGCCAAACTTGGCCAGAGGCTTTCCGGTCACGGTCGCCGAGAGCCAGAGCGCGCGATCTTTCTGCAACACCGGCCTAGTTGAGGCCTTTCACCGCAGCCAGCACTTCGGCCGCGTGGCCGGGCACTTTGACCTTGCGCCAGACGCGCCGGATCACGCCGTCCGGGCCGATCAGGAAGGTGGCGCGCTCGATGCCCATGTACTTGCGGCCGTACAGGCTCTTTTCGACCCAGACGCCGTAACGCTCGACGACCTCGCCCTCGGTATCGGCGCCGAGTTCGACCTTGAGGTCGTACTTCGCGCGGAACTTGCCGTGGCTTTTGGCCGTGTCCTTGGAGACGCCGACGACGACCGCGCCGGCCTTTTCGAACTCGGCGGCTGCTTCGGAAAAGGCGATGGCCTCGTTGGTGCAGCCGGTCGTGTCGTCCTTGGGATAGAAGTAGAGGACGACAGCCTTGCCCTTGAGGTCGGCCAGGCGGATGCGGCCGCTGTCGGTGGGCAGATCGAAGTCCGGGGCACGGTCGCCCTCCTGCAACGCTTCGGCCATTTCGACATTCTCCGCTTAAGCCTTGTTCGAGCCGAAATGGCGCCGCAAAGGGCATTCGTCCAGTCGCGTCCGCAGCAAAGGAGGGGGGCTTGCTGACACCCGCCGTCAGGCGTGGCCTGCTGGCGCTCGGCGCGGTCGCGCTGGCGTTGGTGGTGTTGCTCGGCCTGGTGATCGCGCGGGTTTCCGCGGGACCCACCGACGCCGCTGCGCTCAAGCCCATCGTGGAGCGGGTGCTGGCCTCGCAGGTTGAGGGCGGCAAGGCCAGCGTACAGCGCGTTCAGGTCGTCCGCTATCGCGATCAGGGCGCTCTCGGACTTCGGCTGCACGGCGTCGATCTGCGCGACGGGCAGGGCCGGCCGGTGCTGCAAGCGAAGCTGATCGAGGCGGGGCTGGGGTCGGACTCCATCCTGTCGTTCGCGCCCGGGCCGTCCAGGCTAGTGCTGAAGGACTTCTTCGTCGCCGCCAGCGTCTCGCCGCAGGGCGGTTATGCGCTGGGCTACGACGCCAAGGGACCGCCGCCACCGCTCGATCTTGAGACCATCTTCCTGTCGCTGACGAACCAGGCCCGGCGGGATCGACCGCTCAGCTACCTCCGGCATGTCGATCTGGAGACCGGAACCGTTCAGTTCCGGCAGGTCGGCGGCCCCGTCGCCTGGAAGGCCAGGATCGAGAAGGTCGCCTTTGAAAAGGCTTCAGGACGCTTCGACGCCACCAGCCGCCTGACCATCGACGCCGGCGGACCGATCGCGCGCATCAGGGGACACGCCAACGGCGACATCGGCCTCAAGCAGATGACGACGGGCGGCTCGATCGCGGACTTCTACCCGGCGCGGGTCTTCCCGACGGTCGGCGTGACGGCGCCGCTGGCGGTGCTGGACGCGCCGGTGCATGGGCAGGCGCGACTGCAGTATGCGCTGGATCGTGGGATCAGCTCGGCGGACGTGACAGGATCGGCCGGCGCGGGGGTTATCCGGCTCGGCGGCTACGCCCAGCGGTTCGAGGGCGCCGAACTCGCCACCCGCTACGATCCGGTCAGCAAGCAGGTGATGCTGCAGCGCTTTGGCCTCAGAGCCGAACGCACGCGGCTCGACGTGACCGGCCGCTTTTGGCTGGAGCCCGAGGCCGGGCGGCGCCCGGCTCGGATCGTCTACCGCTTCCGCAGCCCAGAGAGCCTGATCGGCATGAACCGCATGGTCGAGCCGCGGCGGCTCGACGACATGACGCTCGCCGGCGCCGTCATCCCGGCGCAGCGACGGCTGGAGGTGACCGGCTTCCGAGCCCGCTTCGGCGGCGCGCCGGTGCGGATGAGCGCCGAGGTCTGGCGGCCGAACGGACGCGTCTCGCCGGGCGTGAAGGCCGATCTCACGGTCGACGGGCCGATGGATATTCGCGCGCTCTACGCGCTGTGGCCGGAGGATCTGGCGGCGCCGGCGCGGCAGTTCATCGTTCCGCGTCTGCATTCGGCGACGGTGCTTGGCGCGACGGTCGTGGCCAACATCCCGCCGGGCCAGCTGGCCAAAAAGCGGCTGGAGAATCGCATGCTGCGCGTCGCCTTCCGCTACGCCGATGGCGGCGTGAAGGTCGCCTCGACCTTGCCGGGCATCGAGAACGCCATCGGCGAAGGCGTCATCCAGGGCAACCGCTTCGATCTGTCGATGGCGACGGGCAAGCTCGGCAAGCTGTTTATCAGCGATGCGACGGTGACCGTGCCGCGCTTCCTGCCGAGCGGGGCGACAGCCGTGGTCAAGTCGCGGGCCCAAGGCGATCTCGGCGACATGCTGCGGCTCGTCGACAGCCCGCCGCTTCGCATGATGGGCTCGACCAGCATGTCGCCCGACCGCTTCAGCGGCCCGGCGGACATGGTCATCGAGATGCGTGCGCCGCTGAAGAAGACCATCGGCAAACGCGACTTCCGCGTCGCCTTCGAGGGTGAGCTGGAGGACCTGCGGATCACGGACGTCACGCTGGGCGAGGACCTCCACGACGGGCGCATGACCACCAAGGGCACGCTGGATTACGTCGAGGCCCACGGGACGGGCCGTGTCGGTCCCTACGGCGGCAGGATCGACTTCCGCATGCCGCTGAGCGGACCGGAGCCGGGGCGCAAGTTCATCAAGCTTGACGGCCTGGTCAGCGTCGCTGGCGCCAGGGGGGCGCCGTTCGCGGGTGACATCAACACCCGCAACGGCATAGGCGGCGCGGTCATCCGCTCGCGGCTGTTCAACGGCGAGGCCCAGTGGCGCAAGGGCGACCGCATGCGCGCAGAGGGGATCGGCGAACCGGCGGCCTGGCGGCAGGCCGGTCTGCCTGCTGGACCCGGCTTGCCAGCGCGCGTGCCGGTGCGGCTGGCGATGACCTCCACCGCGCCCGGCGTCTGGAACGGCGAGCTGGAGGCGGACGCCTATTCAGGAACGCTAGGCTACAGCCGGGGTCATCCCCGTAAGGTCCGCTACGAAGCCGAGATCACGCCGGCCGAAGCCAGGCGCATCGGCGTCGGCGAGTTGCCGATGTTCCGGCAGACGCAGCCTGTGCGGCTGGACGCGAAGGTGGGTGACAGCACGGGCTCCGCCGACTATCGCGCCGGTGGGCTGGAAGGCCGCTTCGAGTGGTTTCCCGGTGGCGGGCCAGGCATGCTGGGCTATCGCTACGCCAGTACGCTGGATGGCGACGACCTGAAGGGTCTTGGCCTGCCGCTGACGTTGCCCAGCCCGATCGGCGTCAGGCTTGAGGGCGTCGGCCAGAGCGGCGGCCTCACGGGCCGAGGCGAAGCGGCGGGTGCGACGCTGGCCTACGAAATTTCGCCGAATAGGGACGGCCGCCGCGAGATCACCTTCACAGGCTCGGCATCGGACGCGGTGTTTGCCCGGCTGGGTGTCGATGTCCGGCGGATGATGGAGGGTCCGATGGACTTCTCCGGCCGCCTGATCCGCGCCGGCGATGGGGCGCTGACCGGACATCTGGGCGGCGACTTCGACCGGACGGCGCTGACCGTGCCGAACTCGGGATGGTCGAAGCCCGCCGGAAAGCCCGCTCGCGGCTCCATCGACCTGGCGATGGCCGATGGAACAGTCTCCCTGCGCAGCATCAGCGCCGACGGTGACGGGCTGAGGGTGCGCGGCTCCGGCTCGGTGGCGCGCAATGGCGTGCTGTCGGTGGACCTGCCCACGGCGCGGCTGGAGGGCTTCTTCGATGGCTCGCTCAGCGCCAGCCGCAGTGAGACGGGCCTGCAGGCGACGGTGGATGCGCGCTACCTCGACTTTCGTCCGATCCTGAAGGAGGCACAGCGGCAGTCAGGCGCGGACGGCACGGGGGTCAGCCGTTCCGACCGCGCGCAACTCGCAGCCGAGATCGACCGCGTCCGCGTCACCGACAGCGGCTACGTCAACGACGTGAAGCTCGACGCCGGATGGGGCGAACTGGATCAGCGGCGCGCCACTCTGACCGCCACCTCCGAGGGCGGCGGCGCCATCGACATCCGCATGTTCCCGGACCACGGCGCGACGGCGCTGTCACTGCAGGTGGCGGACCTTGGCGATATTGCGAAGACCCTCGGCGGCTACGACAACCTGCGGGGCGGTGTGACCACGGGCAGCGGGCGCATCGTGCCGGGCGGCTACGACTTCGAGTTCGAGATCCGCGACATGACCATCCTGCGCGTGCCGGGCGCGGCGCAGCTGGTGGCGGACGACGGCGCCATCCACTTCGACCGCATGGTCGCGCCGCTCAGTATCCGCGGGGCGGAGGTGACCCTAGGCGATGTTGTCGCGACCGGACCCTCGGTCGGACTGACCGCGCGGGGGATCATGGACACCAAAACGCGGACCATGGACGTGGTTGGTGTCGTCACCCCGGCCTACGGCATCAACGCCGCGCTCGGAGTGCTGCTGGGCGCGCCGGAGGGCGAGGGCCTCATCGGCATCAGCTACCGGGCGACGGGCGCGTTCACGAACCCGAACATCGCCATCAATCCGCTGTCGGCCCTGGCGCCCGGCGTCTTCCGGCGGCTGTTCGAGCCGCCGACGCCTGCACACGCCGAATAATTCCGCTCATCCCGACGAAAGCCGGGACCCAGTACTTTCTATCGGAATGCTGACTGGACAGACCTGGGCCCCGGCTTTCGCCGGGGTGAGCGGGGTTTGGGGTTATATCGGGCGGACGAGGACGATCTTCTTTTTTCCGGCGGCGAGCTTCACGACGCCGTCGACGAGGTCGGCATCCGAAATGGTGCGGGCAGCATTGGCTTCTTGCGCGTCGTTCACCCGCAGGCCGCCGCCCTGGGCGAGGCGTTTGGCTTCGCCGCGCGAGGAGGCGAGGCCGGCGTCGGCGACCAGCGCGGCCAGCGGAATGCCCTCCGCGAGCGTGGTGCTCGGGACTTCGAAGGTCGGCAGGTCGGCCGACAGCGTCCCTTGCTCGAAGGCGGCAGTGGCGGCGCCATGCGCAGCCTTGGCGGCTTCATCGCCGTGGAGCATGCGGGTGGCTTCGTCGGCGAGCACCTTCTTGGCGTCGTTGATCTGCGCGCCGGGCAGGCTCTCCAGCCGCGCCACCTCGTCCAGCGGCAGGTCGGTGAACAGGCGCAGGAAGCGGCCGACGTCGGCGTCCTCGGTGTTGCGCCAGTACTGCCAGTAGTCGTAGGGGCTGAGCGCATCGGCATTCAGCCAGACCGCGCCGGCGGCGGTCTTGCCCATCTTGGCGCCCGAGGCAGTCGCCAGCAGCGGGGTCGTCAGGCCGAACGCCTGGCCCTGGTCGACGCGGCGGGTCAGCTCAACGCCGTTGACGATGTTTCCCCACTGGTCCGAACCGCCCATCTGCAGCGTGCAGCCGAAACGCCGGTAGAGCTGCAGGTAATCGACGGCCTGCATCAGCATGTAGTTGAACTCGAGGAAGGTCATCGGCTGCTCGCGATCGAGCCGCAGCTTGACGCTGTCGAAGGTCAGCATGCGGTTGATCGTGAAGTGCGTGCCGTACTCGCGCAGGAACTCGACGTAGCCGAAGCGCGACAGCCACTCGTCGTTGTCGATCATGATCGCGCCGGTGGGCGTATCGTCGAAGCGCAGGAAGCGTTCGAAGACCGTGCGGATCGAAGCGATGTTTCCGGCGATGTCGGCGTCGGAGAGCATCTTGCGGCTCTCGTCACGGCCGGTGGGGTCGCCGACCTTGGTTGTGCCGCCGCCCATGACGACGATGGGGCGGTGGCCCGCTTGCTGCAGCCGGCGCAGCATCATGATCTGGATCAGCGAACCGACGTGCAGACTGGGCGCGGTGGCGTCGAAGCCGATGTAGCCGGTGACCACGCCCTTGGACGCCGCCTCGTCCAGCTCGGCCGGATGGGTGATCTGATGGATATAGCCGCGCGCCTGCAGCGTCCGCAGGAAGTCGGAACGGAACTGCGTCTGCGCGGCGGTCATCGTGCTCAAGCCTTTCTTGAATCGAGGCGCGCGTGTAGCACGGCCGGGCTTTTCCTCGGAAGGAGCTTAGCGTGCGCGTCCTTGGCCTCGCCGCCGACGGCTCCTTCGCCGTGCTGGAAACGGACGGTCGCGCCATCGAGGCGTTCGGGCCGGCGGGCGAGGGCAAGTTCCCCACGGACGTCGACCTCATCGGCCTGGAAACCGGCGACGCCGAGGCGCTGGCGAAGCAGACGGGCCTCCCGGTCGCCTGCGACTTCGCCGAGGCGGGACCGGCGGTCTACTACCGCGCCCGGGTGAGGATGGCCGACTTGGAGCGGCCGGTCGCGGTCATTGAGAACGGAAGCATCATTCACATCGCCGAGAACGGCCTGCTGACCATCGACACGGAAGTCGTCGGCGCCCGCACGGTGATCCGCGATCCGGAGTGGCCGCATGCGGAAGCCATCGCCTACCTCGCCGCCCGCGTCTGGAACGGCTTTCCGATCTTCTTTCCCGGCACGACCGGCGCGCCATACCCGATGCCGGGCGGACGGATCGTGCGGCCCTAGCCCTTCGCCGCCTTCGCGCGCTCGATGCCTTCCAGCACCATCTGACGTGCTTCGTCGGCGTGGGCCCAGCGCTTGATCTTCGTCCACTTGCCGGGCTCGAGGTCCTTGTAGTGGGTGAAGAAGTGCTCGATCTGGGCGATCGTGTTCTCGGGCAGGTCGATGTAGTCGGCGACGTGGTCGTAGCGGGATGTCAGCCGCGACGACGGCACGCCGATCAGCTTCTCGTCCTCGCCCGCCTGGTCTTCCATGATCAGCACGCCGACGATGCGGCAGCTCATGATGGCGCCCGGCGCGATGGCGCGGGTGTTGGCGATGATGACGTCGCAGGGATCGCCGTCGCCCGACAGGGTGTGAGGGATGAACCCGTAATTCCCCGGATAGCGCATCGGCGTGTAGAGGAAGCGGTCGACGACGAGCGCGCCGGCCTCCTTGTTCATCTCGTACTTGATGGGCTCGCCGCCGATCGGCACCTCGATCACGACATTGACGTCGACTGGCGGGTTTTCGCCGATGGCGATGGCGTCCAGGCGCATCGTATCCAAACTCCGATTGCCCCGGCGAAGGCCGGGGTCCAGATCCCATACGCGGAGGCTGACTGGATTGCCTCCAAGTTGCTGGAAGCCGCCTCAACAATCTCCATCTGGGTCCCGGCCTTCGCCGGGATGAGCGGATATCAGATGGGCTCGGCTTCGATCCGCTTGTCGAGGTAGGCGCCGACGCGTTGCTCGACGTCCGGCAGGTTCTCGACCCAGAAGTGGGTGGCGGCGTCGACCAGGTCGTAGTCGATGACGATGCCCTTCTGGGTGCGCAGCTTGGAGACCACGCGCTCGACCTCCACCGGCGGCACCACGGTGTCGGCCGCGCCGTGCAGGATCAGGCCCGAGGCCGGGCAGGGGGCCAGGAAGCTGAAGTCGTACATGTTGGTCGGCGGCGAGACGCTGATGAAGCCGTCGGTCTCGGGACGCCGCATCAGCAGCTGCATGCCGACCCAGGCGCCAAAGCTGTAGCCAGCGACCCAGGTCTGCGATGCGGCCGGGTTGTTGGTCTGCAGCCAGTCCAACGCCGTCGCCGCGTCGGCCAGTTCGCCGATGCCCTGGTCAAACTCGCCCTGGCTCTTGCCCACGCCGCGGAAGTTGAACCGCAGGGTCGCGAAGCCCCTCTTCATGAACAGGTGGAAGAGCTGCACCGTGACCGGGTTGTTCATGTGCCCGCCCGCCTTGGGGTGGGGGTGCAGGATCAGCGCGATCGGCGCGTTGTCCTTCTTACCCGGAGAGTATCGACCCTCGATCCGGCCGGCCGCACCGGTCAGAATCACCTCAGGCATGGTGTCTCCATCAAGCGACCTGCGCAGGGGGAGCGGAATACTTGACCGCTGCGCTTGGTTTTCCTACACCCCGCGCCTACCTGAAAGGGCAGGCGGCGCAAGGCGGCGGCTTGTTAGCACAGCCGGCCCCGAAAGCGCGCGGAATCTGTGAAGGAGGGGCTTGATGCACCTCAGCACCAAGGGCCGATACGCCGTGATGGCGATGACCGACCTGGCGGGACGCCAGGGCGACCGCGCCGTGACGCTGGCCGATATCGCGGCCCGGCAGGAGATCTCGCTGTCCTACCTGGAGCAGCTGTTCGCCCGGCTGCGGCGGCGGGGATTGGTCAAGAGCACGCGCGGGCCCGGCGGCGGCTATCGCCTCGCGAAGGCCGCTGACGAGACGAAGATTATCGACATCGTGCTGGCGGTCGACGAGCCGATGCACGCCACGCGCTGCGCCGGGCATTCGACGATCGGCTGCATGTCGAAGGGCGAACGCTGCCTGACGCACGACCTGTGGGCCGAGATGGGCCGGCAGGTGCAGGACTACCTCGCCTCCGTGTCGCTGGCCGACGTGCTGGCCGGGCGGCTGCGGCCGCAGGAAGCGGAGGCCGCGTGACCGTCTATCTCGACTACAACGCCACCGCGCCGGTCCGCCCCGAGGCGGCCGAAGCGGTTGCGCGCGCGTTGGCGGCGGGTGGGAACCCATCTTCGGTGCACGCGGCCGGTCGCGCGGCGCGGCAGACGGTCGAGACGGCGCGGGCGCTGGTGGCGAAGCTGGTCGGCGTCGTGCCGGGTTCGGTGACCTTCACCAGCGGCGGCACGGAGGCCAACGCGCTGGCGATCGAAAGCGCGAAGGCGGCGGGCTTCATGAAAATCATCGTCAGCGCCGGCGAGCATGACGCCGTGCTGGAGAATGCGAAGGCGAGCGGCCTGCCGGTCGAGGTCATGCCGCTGGACGGGAATGGCGTGGCCGACCTTGGCTGGCTGGAAAAGCACGTGGGCGAGAAGACGCTGGTCTGCCTGATGCTCGCCAACAACGAGACGGGTGTGGTCCAGCCCGTGGCGGTGGCGGCCGCCATCGTGCGCGAGGCGGGCGGCTGGCTGCATGTCGATGCGGTGCAGGCGGCGGGGAAGGTCGCCATCGACTTCACGGCGCTCGGGGCCGACACCATGGCGCTGTCGGCCCACAAGTTCGGCGGGCCGCAGGGCGTGGGTGCGCTGGTCGCGGGCACGCGGTCCACGCTGGCGCGGCGGCTGCACGGCGGCGGTCAGGAGCGTGGCCGCCGGGCGGGGACCGAGAATGTGCCGGGGATCGCCGGGTTTGGCGCCGCGGCCGACGCGGCGCTGCGCGACCTGCCGCTGATGTCGGAACAAGCCGCGTGTCGCGATGCGCTGGCGGAACGGGTGAAGGCGGCGGGCGCGACGGTGCTGGGCGACGGCGCCGAGCGGTTGCCCCAGACGCTTTGCTTCGCCGCGCCGGGGTTCGGTTCGGAGTTGCAGGTGATGACGCTGGATCTGGCGGGCGTGATGGTCAGCGCCGGCTCGGCCTGCTCGTCGGGCAAGGTCAAGGCGAGCCGCGTGGTCGAGGCCATGGGGCATGGCGAACTCGCGCCCTATGCGCTGCGCGTCTCGGGCGGCTGGGCCTCCACGGAAGACGACTGGCGCCACTGCGGCGACGTCTGGATTGCAGCTTACGAGAAGGTCGCCGCCCGTCGGCGGGAGGTCGCGTAAATGGCCGTCGCCAAGCAGACCATCGAGCAGGTGAAGGAGCTGGAGCGCTACGAGCACGGCTTCGTCACCGACATCGAGCAGGAGTACGCGCCCAAGGGCCTGAACGAGGACATCGTCCGCTTCATCTCGGAGAAGAAGGGCGAGCCGGCGTGGATGCTGGAGTGGCGACTGGAAGCCTTCCGCCGCTGGCTGGTTCTGGAGGAGCCGACCTGGGCCAACGTGTCGTTCCCGAGGATCGACTACCAGGACGCCCACTACTACGCCGCGCCGAAGAAGAAGGATGGGCCCAAGAGCCTCGACGAGGTCGATCCGGACATCCTGGAGACCTACAAGAAGCTCGGCATTCCGCTGCGCGAGCAGGAGGTGCTGGCCGGCGTCGAGGGCGCGCCGCGCTACGCCGTGGACGCGGTGTTCGACAGCGTTTCGGTGGTGACGACCTTCAAGGAGGAGCTGGCCAAGGCGGGCGTCATCTTCTGCTCTATGAGCGAGGCGATCCGCGAGCATCCGGAGCTGGTGCGCCAGTACCTGGGTTCGGTGGTGCCGGTCAGCGACAACTACTTCGCCTGCCTGAACAGCGCGGTCTTCTCTGACGGCTCGTTCGTCTATGTGCCGCCGGGCGTGCGTTGCCCGATGGAGCTGTCGACCTATTTCCGCATCAATGCGGCGGGGTCGGGCCAGTTCGAGCGGACGCTTATCATCGCCGACAAGGGCGCCTACGTTTCGTACCTGGAGGGCTGCACGGCCCCGATGCGCGACGAGAACCAGCTGCACGCGGCCGTGGTCGAGCTGGTCGCGCTGGACGACGCCGAGATCAAGTATTCGACCGTGCAGAACTGGTACCCCGGCGATCCGGAGACCGGGAAGGGCGGCATCTACAACTTCGTCACCAAGCGGGCCGACTGCCGCGGCGCGCGCTCCAAGGTCAGCTGGACG
>CAMLRH010000021.1 GCA_946482375.1 uncultured Caulobacteraceae bacterium
GGCGACTTCCACATCTTCTTCAGGCCGAACTCCTTCACCCGCGCCTCGTCGGGGGTGATGGTCGCGCACTTCACGCCCGCGCCGTGGCGCTTGATGGCGTTGGCCGCGTCGATGGTCACCTGGTCGTCGGTGGCGTCGCGGTGCTCCATGCCGAGGTCGTAATAGTCGAGCTCGAGATCGAGGTAGGGGAAGATCAGCTTGTCCTTGATCATCTTCCAGATGATGCGGGTCATCTCGTCGCCGTCGAGGTCGACGAGCGGGTTGGCGACTTTGATCTTGGCCATCGGGGGAGGGTCTCCGGATATGGGCGCGCTCGGAGGACGCAGGCGCACAGGGCCAAGCGTCGGCGCGGGACGGCGACGGCTATAGACGCTCGCAAACGCGAACGCTACCGGGCGACGGTGGGGAAATGCGCAGGCGTCTCAAAGCTTCACAACTTCGGCCTGACAGTTCACAGGACCGTGAACAGTGATGGCGTGTGGAAATTTCGTGCTAGGTGAATAACCGAATCTGGCGGGGCAGATTTCCGACTCTTCAGCTCCGGCAATCCATAATCATACCTGTCGGATAGGTTTATCCGTCCGGTAGTAGACGTCCGCTGATCTGTCCGGTCGGCCGGGTTTCAATTATTTTGTCTCAAACAACCACGGAGATATCTGGGACGGCGCGGAAAGCCTGACGCGCTTGTCTGTATGAAGATATGAATGCAATCACAATTGACGACATCGGCGCGCCGCCGGCGCTGGCGCGGCTGGGCCTCGACAAGGTCGCCCTTTTTCTCGACCTCGACGGCACCTTGGCCCCCATCCGGGAAACGCCGGGGGAGGTGACGGCCGACGCACGCCGCAATCGCCTGCTGAGCGAGCTGCACGAGCGGCTCGGAGGCCGCGCGGCGGTGATCAGCGGGCGCACGATCGCCGAGGTGGACTACATCCTCGAACGGCGGGTGGTCCCCGTCGCCGGCGTCCATGGCCTGCAGCGGCGCTCGGCGACGGGCCGGGTGGCGCAGACCTGGCCGCATCCAAAGATCGGCCGCGTGCGCGCCGCCTTTCATGCCCTGGCGTCGGCCGACAGCCGCCTGCTGGTCGAGGACAAGGGGCTGAGCGTCGCGCTGCACTACCGCCGCGCGCCCGCCTGCGCCGAGCCGGTGGTCGACCTGGCCATGCGGCTCGCCGAGAACACCGGCATGGGCCTTCAGCTGGGCGACATGGTGGCGGAACTCCGCACGCCGGGCCCGACCAAGGGCGAAGCGCTTGCGGCCTTCATGGCCGAGCCGCCGTTCACCGGGGCGCTGCCGGTCTTCATCGGCGACGACCTGACCGATGAGGACGGCTTCGAGGCGGCGGCGGCGGCCGGCGGCCATGGCATTCTTGTCGGCCCCGCCCGCCCGACCCGCGCGCGCTGGCGGCTGGCGGGGGTGGATGAGGTGCTGGACTGGCTTGGCGCCGGGATTCGGGCATGAGCCGCCTGATCGTCGTTTCCAACCGCGTCAGTCCGCCCGCTCGCGGCGGCGCCTCGACGGGCGGGTTGGCCATGGCCCTGGCGGCGGCCCTTCGCCAGTACTCGGGCATCTGGTTCGGCTGGAGCGGCCAGACGGTCGAGACCTACACCGGCCAGATCGCCATGCAGAAAGCCAGCGGCGTCACCATCGCCACGGTCGACCTCGAGGAACAGGACCGGCTGGAATACTACAACGGCTACGCCAACAAGACGCTGTGGCCGCTGTTCCATTACCGCGTCGACCTGACGGCCTACGAACGGTCCTTCGACGAGGGGTACAAGCGGGTCAACGCCCGCTTCGGCGAGACGCTGGCGCCGTTGATCCAGCCGGACGATTTCGTCTGGGTGCAGGACTACCACCTGCTTCCGCTCGCGCGCGAACTGCGGCGGCTCGGCGTGAAGAACCGCATCGGCTTCTTCCTGCACATCCCCTGGCCCGCCCGGCGGCTGCTGACCACGCTGCCCAAGCATCGAAAGCTGGTCGAGGCGATGTTCGAGTACGACCTGATCGGCTTCCAGACCGAGGACTCGCTCAGCGCCTTCGAGGAGTACATTTGCCACGAGGCCGGCGGCGAGGTCCGCGGCGAGTACGCCGAGGCGTTCGGGCGGCGCGTGAGGCTCGGTGTCTTCCCGATCGGCCTGGACACGGCCGATTTCGTCAACGCCGCCCGCAGCCGCGTCGCGAAGACGATGCACAAGCGGCTGCGCACCAGCATGGCCGGGCGCAAGATGGTCGTGGGCGTCGACCGGCTCGACTATTCCAAGGGGCTCGAGGAGCGCTTCCTCGCCTATGAGCAGTTCCTGGCCGACAACCCCGGCGAGCAGGAGAAGGTGTTCTTCCTGCAGATCGCGACGCCCAGCCGCGACGAGGTGGCCGCCTACCAGGAGATCCGCGCCCGGCTGGACGGGGTCTCGGGTCGCATCAACGGGGCCTACGCCACCGTCGACTGGGTGCCGATCCGCTATGTGAACCGCGCCTACCGGCGAGACGAACTGGCCGGCGTCTACCGGGCGGCGCAGATCGGCCTGATTACGCCGCTGCGCGACGGCATGAACCTGGTCGCCAAGGAGTATGTCGCCGCGCAGGATCCGCGCGATCCGGGCGTGCTGGTCCTCTCACGCATGGCCGGCGCGGCCGAGCGCATGGCAGAAGCGCTGGTCATCAATCCGCTCAGCCGCGAGGACGTCTCAGAGGCCATCAAGCGGGGCCTATCGATGCCGAAGGCCGAGAGGATACGGCGCTGGGAGAGCCTTATGGACGGCGTGGCGCGCAACGATGTCACCGCCTGGAGGGACGACTTCGTGGAGGCGTTGCGGCGGGCCGAGCCGCCAGTGCTTCAGGCCATCCCGGCCTAGTTGGTCCGCCACTCGGCCAGCGTTGCGCCGGTGGCGGGATCCTCGAAAGCGACCTGATCGAAGGCGACGGCCGCGAGGCAGACCGGGCGGCTGGGCGGCGCGTCCTTGCGGCAGCGCACGGGTTCGACGCCGTCGAAGCCCTCGATCCGGCCGGCGAGGACCAGACGGTAGCCCTCAATCGACGGCGGATTGGCCTTGCCGGTGAATTCGTAGGGCCGCTCGCCCCGGCGCAGCACGCGCGAGCTGTTGGGTTCGAAGAACATGGCGAGGCCGACGGTCTCGGGCGTCTCTAGCACGCCGGGGGCGCAGTCTTCCGAGATGCCGGGCGGCAGCCAGAAGCCCTCGACGGCGTCCAGGCCCGCCGCGCCGGCCAGCAGGCGGACCCAGCCGGCGCTGGTCCAGTTCACCGGACGGACCTGCACGGTGAGCGCCTGACGCTGGAGGTCGTAGCTCCAGGCGCCCAACTCGTCCTCGCGCACCCCGCCGCAGCCGAACGGCAAGCTGACGAGGAAGCGGCGTCCGATCAGCTCCTTGTCGGCCGCCGGGGCCGGTTCGCCGAGCGCCTGGGCGGCCGCGGCGCGGGCGGCGGCGGCGGCGAGATCGCCATGGGTGAGCGGCGGCGGCGGGACGGGCAGCGGCGGCGGATTGATGTCGATGGGGCGCGGCCCCTGGGGCGTCGTCGCGGGCGCCCGCGGCGCCGGTTCGCGCACCAGCAGCAGGGTTCCGGCGAGGAACGCCGCCACGAAGACGCCGGCCACGAGGGCCCACCAGCGCATGCGGTCGGGCGGAGGCATGACCAACCATAACAGCTTCGCCGCCGATGCAACCACCGCTTGACCTGCGGAAAGTCAGCCTGCACGCATGGCGCATGAGCTTCGATCAGGTCGTCGCCCTCGTGGTGCTCATCGGCGTTGTGGCGGCGTTGATCTGGAGCCGGGTTCGCTCGGACGTGGTCGCGCTGACGGGGGCGGCCGCCCTTTTGGCCACCGGCGCCATCCGCCCGACGGAGGTGCAGGGCGCCTTCGCCAGCCCCGCGATCATCGCGCTGGCCTCGCTGTTCGTGATCGCCTACGCGATGGAGCTGTCGGGCCTGCTGGGGGCGATGATCCGGCTGGCGACGCGGCTTTGCGCGCGGCTTGGCGCGGTTGGGCTGTGGATCGTGATCGCGCTATGCGGCGGGGCTTCGGCTTTTCTCAACAACACGCCCATCGTGGTGCTCGGCGCGCCGGTGGTGCGCGATGTCGCCCAGTCGCTGAAGCTTTCCCCCAAGCGTTTCCTGATCCCGCTGTCCTACGTCACCGTGCTGGGCGGCAGCTGCACGCTGATCGGCACCTCGACCAACCTGCTGGTCAACGACATGGCCAGGACGGCGGGGCAGGCGACCTTCGGCCTGTTCGAGATCACGCCCGTGGGACTGCTGATGGCGCTGGCGGGCGGCGCCTACCTGTTCCTGTTCGGGGGGCGGCTGCTCGGCCGCGACGCCGACGGCGAGCTTTCAGAGGACGACCTGCGCCGCAGCGACGACGAACTGGGCGATCCGTCGCTCTACGTTGGCGATCCTTCCTTCCAGCCGGTCAAGGCGCTGACGGCGCTGGCGGTGTTTGCGGGCGTGGTGGCGGTGGCCGCGCTCGGCTACGCGCCCATCGCCGCGGCGGCCTTCTCCGGCGCCGTCCTGCTCATCCTGCTGCGGGTGATCGGGCCGGACCAGGCCTACCGCGGCCTGCGCCCCGAAATCCTGCTGCTGATCGCGGCGATGGTGGTTGTCGGCCTGAGCATCGAGGTGACCGGACTGGCCGCGGTCGCGACCGACGGCATCGTGGAGTTCATCCGCCCGTTCGGGCCGCTGGCGGCGCTAGCCCTGCTCTACGGCGTCACCCTGCTGGCGACGGAGATGCTGTCCAACGCCGCCGTCGCCGTGCTGCTGACGCCGCTCGCCGTGGCGCTGGCCGAAAGCCTGGGGGTGAGCCCCAGGCCCTTCATCGTGGGCGTGATGATGGCCGCCAGCGCCGCCTTCGCCACCCCGTTCGGCTACCAGACCAATGTGCTGGTCTATAAAATGGGCGGCTACAGCTACATGGACTTCGTCCGCATCGGCGTGCCGCTGAACCTGATCACCTGGGTGGTGGCGGTGGCCGCCATCCACTGGTTCTTCCCGTTCTAGGCCGCGACCTCGAGCCCCATCGACTTCGCCAGCGCCTGTTCCTCCTCCGTCATCTCGGCCGGGATGTCGGCGAAGAGCGGGGTGGAGAGGTAGCGTTCGCCGGTGTCGGGCAGCATCGCGAGGATGGTCGAGCCCTCCGGCGCGCCCTCGGCGACTTTCAGCGCGCCGGCGAACGTCCCGCCCGCGCTGATGCCGACGAACAGGCCTTCCTTGCGGGCCAGTTCCTGCGAGCAGCGGATGGCGTCGGGGCCTGAGACGGCCAGGATCTCGTCGATCAGGTTCAGGTCGACGGCCTCCCCTGTGACCTTGGGGATGAAGTCCGGCGTCCAGCCCTGCATCGGGTGAGGCTTCCACGCCGCGTGGCCTTCGGACGGTGAGCCGTCCGGATTGCGCGCCTGCGGCTCGTGGCTGCCGAGCAGCTGGGCGTCGGCGGGCTCGCAGACGACGATCTTCGTCTCCGGCCGCTCCTTGCGCAGCACCCGCCCGACACCCTGCAGCGTGCCGCCGGTGCCGTAACCGGTAACCCAGTAGTCGAGCCGCTCGCCGTCGAAGTCGCGCAGGATTTCGCGGGCGGTGGTGCGCTCGTGGATGTCGGGGTTGGCCGGGTTCTCGAACTGGCGGGCGAGGAACCAGCCGTTCTTCTCCGCGGCCTCGGCGGCCAGCTTGACCATGCCGACGGCGCGCTTGGCCGCCGGGGTGAGGATCACCTTGGCCCCCAGGAAACGCATCAGCTTGCGCCGCTCGACGCTGAAGCTGTCGGCCATGATGACGACCAGCGGATAGCCCTTGGCCGCGCAGACCATGGCCAGGCCGATACCGGTGTTGCCGCTGGTGGCCTCGATCACGGTCTGGCCGGGTTTGAGTTCGCCGCTCTTCTCCGCCGCTTCGATGACGCCGAGCGCCAAGCGGTCCTTCACCGAACCCAGAGGGTTGAAGGCCTCGACCTTGACGTAGAGGTTCACGTGCTTGGGCGCGAGGCGGTTGATCTTCACCACCGGCGTGTCGCCCACTGTCTCCAGGATGCTCTGAAACTTGCCGCCCACGTCCCGTCTCCCTGTGTGCGTTTGAGGGGCGCACCTTGGGCGCAAGAACCGCGTTCCGGCAAATGCCTTTTGATATCGGCCCAATTCGAGCCGTTCACCGGACGTTATCGCCTTTACCCGCATGAAGGCCGTCGACTGCGATACCCCCATCGCAAGGACGCCACACGTGCCCCGTTCCACGGCCATCGCCGAAGGAAGTCAGATCCCGGGTCCGGTGACCCGCGCCGGCGCACGGTTGAGCACCTGGCTGGCGGGTTTCCGCCGCCTGCGGACCAAGCTGACCATCTCGTATCTGGCGCTGTTCATCCTGGTGCTCTTCGGGATCCTGGCGGCGGTCTACACTTCGGTGGCGCGCAACGCCGAGCGGGTGGTGCGTGACGAACTGGCGGCCGGCGCGGTCGTGTTCGACCGCGTCTGGAGCCTGCGCACCGGGCAGCTGGAAAACGGCGCGGCGCTACTGTCGCGGGACTTCGGCTTCCGCGCGGCGGTGGCCACGCATGACGGGCCGACCATCGAGTCCGCGCTCGGTAACCTGCGTGAGCGACTGGGGCTCGACTTCGCCATCGTCACGGGCCCGGACGGCTCGGTGATCGCGGCCGACGGCCTGCCGCGCGGCGCCGGGCCGCGCGAGCTGCGGCGGCTGGCGGCGTCGGAGAATGCGGCCGGCGTCTTCGTGCTCAACGGCATGCCCTATCAGGCGGTCTCGGCGCCGGTCATGGCCCCGGTCGAGGTCGGCCGGGTGATCTTCGCCTCCAGGCTCGACCGGCGCGAGATGGACTCGCTGGTGCGCCTGTCGCCGATCGAGTTCGACCCGCGGGTGCTGGTGGAGGAGGGCGGCGCCTGGCGCGGCGGCCGCGACGTGTCGCCGGCGGAACTGGCCTATGTCCATGAGGTGCTGGAGCGTCCGATGCGCGGCGCCGGGGAGAAGCCGGCCACCACCAGGATCGGCCCCTGGCTGGAGGTGGTGCTGCCGCTGCAGTCGCTGGACGACGGGCGGACGGCGCTGTTGCTGCGCTATCCGCTGAGCGAGGCGCTCTCGCCCTATCGTGGCCTTCTGGCCACCGTGCTGCTGCTGGGCTTTGCCGGCCTTGTGCTTGTCGCTTTCGGCAGCTGGGTGCTGGCGCGCGAGGTGACCCGCCCGATCGCGGCCCTGCGCGACGCCGCCGAGCGGCTGGAACGGAGGGAAGGCGGCGAGGTCGCCGTCAGCACCGCCGACGAGATCGGCGCGCTGGGCTGGACCTTCAACCGCATGGCCGCCGTCATCCGTGGCCGTGAGGAAGCCCTGGAGCAGGCCCGCGCCCGCGCCGAGACCGCCAACCACGCCAAGAGCGCCTTCCTCGCCAACATGAGCCACGAGATCCGGACGCCGCTGAACGGCATCCTGGGCATGGCGCAGGTGATGCAACGCGACCGGATGGACGCGACGCAGCGCCAGCGGCTGAAGATCATCCACGACTCCGGCGAGACGCTGCTGTCGATCCTCAACAGCATCCTCGACCTGTCGAAGATCGAGGCGGGGCGGATCGAGCTGGAGGAACAGGACTTCGAGCTGCGCCCGGTGATCGACGGCGCCTGCGAGCCCTTCGCCAACCTGGCCCAGGCGAAGGGACTGACCTTCGAAATCACCGTCGCGTCGGAGACGGACGGGGTCTGGCGGGGCGATGCCCTGCGCCTGCGACAGGTGCTGGCCAACCTCGCCTCCAACGCGGTGAAGTTCACCGAGGCCGGGCGGGTGATGCTGAGCGTGAGGGCGACCGATCGCGGCGTGGCCATCCAGGTTTCGGACACGGGCGTCGGGATCGCGGCCGATCAGATCGAAGAGGTGTTCAACACCTTCACCCAGGCCGACAGCTCGACCACGCGCCGGTTCGGCGGCACCGGGCTGGGGCTGGCCATCTGCCGCGAGCTCGTCCAGCTCATGGGCGGGACGGTGGAGGTCGAGAGCGAACCGGGTCAGGGTTCCGTCTTCACCGTCGCCGTGCCGCTGGAACGGGTCAGCACCGCCGCCAACCAGGCCGCACCCGAGCCATCGACGAACCGGCCGCTGCGCATCCTCGCCGCCGAGGACAATCGCACCAACCAGATGATCCTGGCCGCACTGCTGGCGCCGATGAAGGCCGAGCTGACCATGGTCGAGAACGGCCGCGAGGCGGTGCAGGCCTTCAACCGCACGCCCTTCGACCTGGTGCTGATGGACATCCAGATGCCGGAAATGAGCGGCGTGGACGCCACGCTGGCCATCCGCAAGGCCGAGGCCAAGCGCGGCATCCCGCGCACGCCGATCGTGGCGGTGTCGGCCAACGTCATGACCCACCAGATCGACGAATACCTCAACGCCGGCATGGACGCCGTGGTCGCCAAGCCGGTGCAGGCGACCGTCCTGTTCGCCGAGATGGACAGGGCGCTCGCCGGCCGCGACGGGTCGTTCGTCGCGCGGGCGGTTGGTTAAACACGGTTTACCGCCTCTTCATTCGCCACTCGTAGCGTCCGGCGCCATGCGCCTGCTCATGGCTGTCATCGCCGTGCTTCTGTCAGCCATGCCCGCGATGGCCGCGGACCTGCGCGTCTCGGTGACGACGCCGTCCGGCAAGGCGATCCGCGACGCGGTGGTGATGGTCTATCCGAAGGCCGGCGCCTCCAAGCGGCCGATCCGCTTCTCCTGGCCCTATGTGATGGTCCAGAAGAACATGCAGTTCGACCCCTTCGTGCTGATCGTGCCGGTGGGCGCGGACGTGGCCTTTCCCAACCGCGACAACACCCGCCACCACGTCTACTCCTTCTCGCCGCCAAGGCCGTTCCAGCTGAAGCTCTACGGGCACGACGAGACGCGCGTGGTGACGTTCGACAAGGCCGGCGTCGTCGCGATCGGCTGCAACATCCACGACAACATGACCGCCTTCATCCGCGTGGTGGACACGCCCTGGGCGGCCAAGACCGGCGCGGACGGGCAGGTGGTGATCCGTGACACGCCCGCCGGCGCCGTGACGGTGGCGGTCTGGCATCCTTATCTGAAGGGCGGCGGGGACCTGACGCGTCAGCTGGCTTCCGGCGCGGGCGCGGTGAAGGTCGCCGCCGAGTTGCGCGCGCCACCGACGCGGCGTCACGGCTACTAGATCATGACCGCCTGGCGCGCCGTGCTGGTGATGCTGCTTCTCGCGCTGGCCGGACAGGCCCGCGCCGCCGACGGCCTGAGCGGCATGGCCCAGATCAGCCTAAGCGGTGGCGATGTCGAGGAAAGCTGGCTCGAGGGTGGTTTCGGCAAGACCGCCTGGTCGGACACTGAAGCGCGGCTGTCGCAGGCGGTCCTCGAATGGCGGGCGAGCTTCGGTTTCGCGGCCGACGCCGTCGTCAGCCTGCAATACCAGGAGGGCGTCCGTCCGGGCGTCGACCTGAACGAAGCCTACCTGCGCGTGAAGGCGCCGCCGATGACGGCCGGACGGCTGTCGGCGCGGGCGGGACTGTTCTATCCGCCGGTGTCGCTGGAGCATCCCGGCGCCGGCTGGACGACAGAGGACACCCTCACCGCGTCGGCGCTGAACACCTGGATCGGCGAGGAGGTGAAGGTCGGCGGCGTCGAAGCCACCTTCGCCCGCGATTTCGGCGGTCATGAGCTGTCGGCGACCGGCGCGGTGTTCGGCTGGAACGACACGGCCGGGACTCTCCTGACCTTCCGCGGCTGGTCGTTGGGCGAAACGCGCGCGGGCTCGCAGGCGGAACTGCCGCTGCCGCCGCTATCGCCCTTCATGCGCGTCAGGCAGGCGGCAGAGACCTACCCCGTTCTCGAACTGGACAGCCGCGCCGGTTACTACGGCAGGCTCGAATGGCGACCGCCGGCGCCGGTGGCGATCGAGGTCTTCCACTACGACAACGCCGGCGACCGGGTGGCGGTCGAGGACCTGCAGTGGGCCTGGGAGACGCGCTTCACCAACGTCGGGCTGAGCTGGGAGCCGGACGAGCGCACTCGCGTGCTGGCGCAAGCCCTGACCGGCGAGACGCTGATGGGTTTCCGCACGCCCGAGATCTGGGTCGATATGGGCTTCCGCGCCGCCTATCTGCTGGCCTCGCATGAGATCGCCGGAAACACCCTGACCGGACGCCTCGACTGGTTCGACACCGAGGACCGCAGCTGGGTCGTGGCCGACAACAACGACGAGACGGGCTGGGCCGCGACCGGCGCCTGGCGCCGGGCGCTGGCCGACCACGTTGACCTGCTGGTGGAGGCCCAGCGCGTCTCCAGCAAGCGGCCCTCCCGCGTGCTGGCCGGCGATGAGTCCCAGCAGGACGAGTTCACCCTCCAGACCGCCTTGCGCCTGCGTTTTTGAGAATGGCGTTCGCCGTTTGAGGCAGATCAAAGTTGGAGTGGGTTGACCTCGTCATCTTCCCGGAACCAATCTTCGCCGTACGATGTACGATGGCGAAGAAGGGGGGAGAGCCCTTGTCTACAGACGACCACGACGGCCTGACTGAACAGGCCCTTGAAGACGCGCTCAGGGACGTGCCCAAGGGGGCGTTCGCGCTCGCGGGCATTACGGTCGGGCTGCTGATGGCGGCGTGGCTGGCCATGTACCTCTTCGTCTTCCTGCCGAGAGGCTCGGTCGGCTGATGGCGGCGCGAACCGAAGAAGACGTCGTCAAATCCGAGCTGCGATGGGGCGTGGTCACCGTCGCCGCGGTTTCGGTCATCATGCTGGCGGTGATCTTCGCCGGCGTGATCATGCGCATCAATCCGCCGAGCAACATCGAGCGGGTGAACCCGCAGGACCTGCACCTGTCCGACGAATTCACCGAGGCGAACCTCGGGACGCGGGTCGAATCAAACGGTCAGATAACGACGCGGATCGTCGCCACCCAGTTCGCCTTCGTACCGCGCTGCGTGGTGCTGCCGGCCGACACGCCGGTGACGATGCGGTTCTCCAGCCCCGACGTGATCCACGGGATTCTCGTGTCGGGCACCAACGTCAACACCATGGTGGTGCCGGGCTACGTCGCCCAGGTGCACACCGTCTTCAAGAAGACCGGCGACCTGCTGATGCCCTGCCACGAGTTCTGCGGGCTCGGCCACAGCGAGATGGTTGGCACGGTGCGGGTGGTGCCCAAGGAACGGTTCCGCCCGGGACCTGACGGGAGGATGGCCTGTGCCCAATAGCAGACGCCTTGTCCTCTCCCACCTGTGGATCGCCTTCGTGGCCTTCCTCGCGGCCTGTGCGCTGGGCGTCTGGCAGATGTGGGTGCGGAGCCCGCTGGCGGCGCCGCAGGACATTCCCGAACGCTACTACCAGTCGGTGACGGCGCACGGCGTCTCGATGGCGTTCGTGCTGACGACCTTCTTCATCATGGGCTTCGGCTATTACGTCGCCGAGACGGCGCTGAAGCGTGACCTGCCCGGCAAGGGCTGGGCCTGGGGCGCGTTCTGGATGGGTATTGTCGGCGTCGTCATCACGGTGCTGTCCATCGCCAGCGGCAACGCCTCGGTCCTCTACACCTTCTATCCACCGCTGACGGCGACCAGCTGGTTCTACATCGGCCTGGTGCTGGTGGTGGCCGCGTCGTGGATCTGGTGCGTGCTGATGCTGGTGGCGATGGCCGGCTTCAAGCGGGCAAACCCGGACGTGCCCGTGCCGCTCGCCATGTACGCCACGGTCGCCAACGCGGTGATGTGGCTGTGGACCACCGTCGGCGTGGCGTCCGAGATCGTCTTCCAGATCCTGCCGGCGACGCTGGGGCTGGTCCAGACCATCGACGTCGGCCTGTCGCGCACGCTGTTCAGCTGGACGCTGCACGCCATCGTCTACTTCTGGCTGATCCCCGCCTACATCGCCTTCTACACCATGGCCCCGCGCGCGGCGGGCGGGCGGCTGTTCAGCGACACCATGGGACGGCTGAGCTTCGTGCTGTTCCTGCTCTACAGCCTGCCGGTCGGCATGCACCACCTGTTCATGGACCCCGAGCACTCCACGGGCTTCAAGTTCATCCAGATGTCGCTGACGGCGCTGGTCTCGGTGCCGACGCTGCTGACCGTCTTCACCATCAGCGCCTCGATGGAACTGGCGGGACGGTTGCGCGGCGGGAAGGGCCTGCTCGGCTGGATCAAGGCGCTGCCGTGGGAGCGGCCGATGGTGCTGGCCACGGGGCTCGCCTTCTTCATGCTGTGGTTCGGCGGCGGCGGCGGCCTGATCAACATGAGCTATGGCATGAACGCCATGGTCCACAACACCAGCTGGGTGACCGCGCACTTCCACCTGATCTTCGGCGGCACGGTGGTGATCATGTATTTCGCCATCGCCTACGAGATCTGGCCGAGCCTGACCCACCGCGAGTTCCGCTCGCTGAAGCTGCAGCGGCTGCAGCTGTGGCTGTGGGCGATCGGCATGATGGTGATGACCATTCCCTGGCACGTCCTCGGCCTGCAGGGGCAATGGCGACGGGTGGCGGCTTTCGACTACACCGACCCGATGATCGCGGCCTGGGGGCCGTGGGTGGTGGTGTCGCTGGCGGGCGGTGTCGTTCTGCTGGTCAGCGCCATCCTGTTCGTCTGGAACCTGATCCCCGTGCGTTACTCGGCGCGGCTCGATCCGGCGCCTTCCTACGCCTTCGCGCTGGCGGCCCATCCGCCGCACCGGGTTCCCCGCGTCCTGAACGGCTTTGCGCTGTGGAACATCCTGGTGGCGGTGCTGATGGCGGCCGCCTACGGCTATCCCATCATCCAGTTCTTCCTCGGTGACGCGCCGCAGGCGGTCATCCACCCGGTCACGGGAGGCTAGCCATGGATGAGAACCGGGATCACGAAAAGCACGACGCCCGCTGGTTCACCTGGGCCAGCGTCGCCGTGGCGGGCATTCTGGCCTTCTCCATCGCCGTCGGGCTCGTCATCCTGCCGGTCATGCAGGCGCCCAACGCGGGCATCGACGCCTGGACCGCCATCTGCCGGGCCATCGGCATCGCGCCGGGCACGCCGGCCCAGCCGCAGCCGCCCTACGACGCGAAGGCGGCGCCGGTGTCGCAGGTGGAGTGGTCGCCCAGGACGCTCAAGATTCTGGCCTCCGCCGATCAGCGCCCCGGCGCCGCGCTGGCGGCGGACGTCTGCTCCGCCTGTCACGGTGAGCAGGGGATGTCGATCACCGAGCAGTTCCCGCGGCTGGCCGGGCAGTCCCCCGCGGCCATCTACAAGCAGCTGTCGGACTACAAGTCCGGCGCGCGCTTCAATCCGCAGATGACGCCGGTGGCGCAGACGCTGACCGACGACCAGCTGGCCCAGGTCGCGGCCTACTTCGGCGGGCTGCAGAAGGGGCCCGCGCTGGGGACCGCGCAGGTGCTGGCCGAAGACGACATCGCCCGCCTGATCCTGCGCGGCGACCCGGCCCGTCAGCTGCCGCCCTGCGAGAGCTGTCACGCCCGCGGCGTCGGCGGCCCTCCCGAGGCGCCGATCATCGCCGGCCAGAACGCGACCTACATGGCCGCCCAGCTGCACGCCTACAAGAACGGAACCCGCCGCAACGACGTCTATCGCCGCATGCGCGATATCGCCGAACGCCTGACCGACGACGAGATCGCCCGGTTGGCGGCGACCTATCAGGGGACCTACTGAAAAAAGTTAGCGCCCGGCATGGGAGATCGGGCGAAGCTGTCCTCTACCCTCATAGGGGCGCTGTGCGTGGCGCGCCCGCGCAGGGATGAGTGGGGTCGGGGAAACCGCGTCGATGTCGCCGCCGGGCAAGCCCTTGGACAAGGCCGACAGCCACCGCGAAGAGGTGCTTCGCGGCTGGATGGCGGAGTACGGCCCGGCGCTGCGCCGCTACTTCCTGAAGAAGGCGGGTCCGGCCGAGGCCGACGACCTGGTGCAGGACGTGTTCGTCAGCCTGCAGGTGCGTGGTTCGACGGACACGATCGAGAACGTCGAAGGCTATCTCTTTCGCATCGCCGCCAACGCGCTGATGCGCCGGCACAAGCGGCGCGGCTGGGACTGGGCTGGCCATGAGGCGCTGGCCGAGGGCGAATGGGCCAGCGAGGAGGTCTCGCCCGAGCGGGTGCTGATGGGCAAGGAGGCGATGGCGTCCGTCGTCGCCGCGCTGAAGACCCTGCCGCCGCGCAGTAGCGAGGCCTTCTTCCTGCATCGGTTCGAGGAGATGACCTACGCCGCCATCGCCGCGCGGATGAACATCTCCACCAAGGCGGTCGACCACGCCATCCAGCGGGCGCTGAAGCACCTCTCCCGCGCCCTGGAGCAGCCGCAATGACGCCCGACGTGGAAAACGCGGGGCGTGATCCCCACGATCTGGCGGCGGCCTGGTTCTCCCGCGAGCGCTCGGGCGAGATGACCGCCGACGACGCGCTGGCGCTGCAGGCGTGGCTGGATGCGGACCCGGTCCATCAGCAGGCCTACGCCGAAATGCGCCACGCCTGGGGCGAGGCCGCCGCCGTGCGCGCCGATCCGCAGGTGATGGCCATTCGCGAGCACTGGCTGGCCTCCCATGCGAAGCGCCGGCGGCTGTCGGCGGTCAGGGCGATCGCCGCCTCGGTGGCGGTGCTGGTGGCGGCCGGCGCGGGCGTCGGCGTCTGGCAATGGGCGACGGGACCGAGGCCGTTCGTCGACCGGACCTACAAGACCGCGCTTGGCGAACAGCGGGTGGTCGAGCTGCCCGACGGCAGCGAGGTGACGCTGAACACCGACACCGTGCTGCGCACCCGCGCCGACGGCGAAAAGCGTCTCGTTTATCTGGAAAAGGGGCAGGCCTTCTTCGAGGTGGCCAAGGACGGCGGCCATCCGTTCGTCGTCACCGCCGCCGGCCGGACGGTGACGGCGCTGGGTACGGCCTTCGACGTGCGGCTGGATGACGACGCCTTCAAGGTCACCCTCGTTGAGGGCAAGGTCCGCGTCGAGGCGTCCGCCCCGGCTATGGACCCGAAATCGGTGAAGGTGCAGGCGACGGAAATGGTCGCCGGCTCGCAGCTGGTCGCGCCGGACGACGAACAATGGCGGCTGACCCGAACCAACGTGATCACCGAAACCAGCTGGACGCGCGGACAGCTGGTCTTCGAGGACGAGCCGCTGGGTGATGTCGTCGAGGAGCTGAACCGCTATTCCGCCCGCAAGATGGTCATCGCCGATGCTTCGCTGACGGCCATGCCGATCAGCGGAACGTTCAAGGTCGGTGACGTGGAGCGCTTCATTCACGCCGTGGAAGCTTACGGCGTCGCGCGGCATGGAAAATCGACCGCGAATACTGTCGAACTGCGCGCCTATGACGACGCGTCATGAAAAAGTTTGAAACCCCGGCATGGGAGGTAGGGCGTTTGGGGCCTCCTTGAAAATAGGGGGGCTGAAACGCTCTCCAAACAGAGGGGGAGCGAACTGATGGCTGGAACAGGCCCGAAAATCCATACGCGGTTGATGTGCGGCGCGGCGAGCGCGGCGCTGCTTTTGTGGGCGGGAAGCGCGAACGCGGAAACCGCCGCCAAGGTCGAAATCGCGCCGCAACCGCTGGCCTCGGCCCTCAACGAATTCGGCGTCCAGACCGGCCGGCAGGTGATTTTCGCGCCGTCGCTGACGGGCGCCAAGACGACGCGGGGCGTCAACGCCGACGGCGATATCGAAATGGCGCTGGCGCAGCTCTTGGAGGGCAGCGGGCTCACCTTCCGAAGGGACGAGGACACCTTCCTGATCGTGCAGGGAGGCTCTTCCTCCGACCCCCAGCCCGAAAGCGCCGCGGGGGACGGCGCTGACGGCACCGTCGACGCCCTGATCGTCACCGCGCAGAAGCGCGAAGAGGATATCCAGGACGTCCCGATCGCCATTTCGGCGTTCACGCAGGAAGACCTGACCCGGTCGCAGGTGGCCGGTGGTCCCGACCTGATGACGCAGGTCCCGAACTTCACCTTCACGAAGACAAATTTTTCCGGTTATTCGATCCAGATTCGCGGCATCGGCACGCAGGCCATTTCCGCGACGACCGACCCGGCCGTGGCGGTGGCGTTCAACAATACGCCCTTCGTGCGTAACCGCTTCTTCGAGCAGGAGTTTTACGACCTGCAGCGGGTGGAGGTTCTGCGCGGGCCGCAGGGCACGCTGTACGGGCGCAACGCCACGGCGGGCGTGGTCAACATCATTTCCCAGAAGCCGGCGCACCGTTTTGAAGCCCGGCTGGCGGCCGACCTGGCCAACTACAGCTCTTCGCGCATCGAGGGGATGATCAATATCCCGCTGGTCGAGGAGACGGTTGCGCTTCGCGTGGCGGGCGCCTGGACCAAGCGCGAAGGCTTCGTGAAGAACACCCTGACGGGCGAACAGACGGACGGCCGTGACCTGTGGTCCAGCCGCGTCAGCCTGCGCTTCCAGCCGAACGACTGGCTGGACGCCAACCTGATCTGGGAACACTTCGAGGAAAACGACGACCGCCTACGCACCGGCAAGCAGCTGTGTAATTCCCACCCGGGCCCGAGCGAAGTGGCGGGCGTTCCCGTCGAGCAGACCGGCGCCCCGATCCAGCAGGCGCTCACCGCGGTCTATGTGAGCCAGGGTTGCCAGGCCGGGTCGCTCTATTCGCCGGACTCGTTCGATACGCCGAACGGTTTCGCCCTCCCGTACTACGCGCCGTTCGGGCTGATCGGCCTGCCGGTGTTCATGAACCTGAACCCGTACGTGAACACCTTCCAGTCGCGGAACGTGCGGGAGATCGAAACCCACCTGACACCGGAATACACGGCCAATTCCGACCTGGTCGAACTGCAACTCAACTTCGACCTGCCGTGGAACCTGTCGTTCTCCTCGGAAACCGGATACAACCGCGACTTCATCTTCTCGTTCTCGGATTATAACCGCTTCAACACGACGCCGGGCGTGTTTGTGCCGGGCGCCGATCAGCCGGTTTTCAATCCGGAGGACTACACCGGCCCTGGTCCGTGGACCGACATCGTCGACGAAAACGGAACCTTCTGCGACCCGCAGCTCGGCTGCACCAACCGGCTGGCGGCGGGCGACCTGTCCACCGCGAAGTCGCAGCAGTTCAGCCAGGAGTTCCGGCTGTCCTCGAACTTTGACGGCCCGTTCAACTTCAACCTCGGCGCCAACTTTCTGCGGTACGATACGGAGGAAAAGTATTACGTCTTCATCAATACGCTCAGCATGTGGGGAGCTCAGGCCACCAGGCGAGCGCTTGGGCAAATGTGGCAACCGGGCATTACCGATAATGCCGAGTGCCTCATGGCGGACAACTTCTACGGCCGTCAGATTGCAGATCCGACCGAATTCTGGAGCGTGTTCGGGTGCATCTATGTCGACCCGAACGACATCCACAGTCTGAACGACCAGGGGCGAAACTACTTCCTCAGCAAGAATCCCTATCACCTGCTTTCGTATGCCGCTTTCGGTGAGGCCTACTACAACATCACCGAGAACCTGAAAGTCACCGCCGGCCTCCGCTGGACGGTCGACAAGAAGACCGCGCCCGTGATCCCAAGCTGGCTTCTGGCGGGTCCGTACGGGCCGCAGAGAAGCCGGGGGAGCAGCTGGGGCACGCCGACGTATAAGGTCCTCGAGCTGGAATGGCGTGAGCCCACCGGCCGCGTCGCCATCGACTGGAAGCCGGACCTGACGTTCACCGACGAGACGCTGATCTACGGCTCCTATGTCCGCGGCTACAAGGCGGGCGGCGCCAATCCGCCGCCGCCGGT
>CAMLRH010000022.1 GCA_946482375.1 uncultured Caulobacteraceae bacterium
CGAACGAGTAGCGCAGCCCGGCCGTCAGCGATTGGTCCGAGATGTCGAACGTCAGCGGACCCGCATCGCCGATGTTGTCGAGCTCGATCTCGTCGGCGTTGAAGTACCGGTAGGTGAAGTCGATGTTGGCGCGGTCGGTGACCTGGAAGGCCAGGCCGGCCAGCAGCTGCCAGGCGAAGCTGGTGTCGTCGTCATCGACCACGAAGTCGAACGGCGCTTCCTCTTCCACCACGTCGACGTCGACGCGCGCGATGCCGACGCCGGCGCCCACGAACGGGTTGACCACGCTGCCCGGCATGACGTCGAAGATCAGGTTGGCCATCGCCGACCAGATCTCGACGTTGCCGTCCATCGGATCGCCGTCGATGTCCGTCGATTCGATGTCCGACGGGCGGTAGCCGACCTCGCCTTCGGCGCGGAAATTCGGGGTGAACTGGTAGCCGATGCGGCCAAAGCCGGCCCAGCCGTCCTCAACCTCGGGCTCGATGGGGCCGAACTCTTCGGTTTCGACCTCGATGTCGTCGAGCCAGTGGTAGCCGAAGTCGACGGCGCCGTACCAGCCGATGTCCTGGGCCATGGCGCCCGGCGCGGTCAGGACCGCCGCCGCGGCGACGCCCGCAAGCATCTTTATCTTCATGTCTTTTGAGCCCTCTCCTGCCCTCGCGGCGATCGGCCGCATGACGCGACTATACCAAGGCTTCGAAACGGCGCCGTAGCGGCGCTGCCACAGTCCGGAAACCATTTTTCCACCGGCGTCCCCGTTCCGGGCCGCTGTCAATCCAGCGTCGTGCGGTAGCGGAGCATGGAAATCGCCGCGACGACGAGCACAAACAGGGTGAGCGCGGCGAGGCTCGGCCACAGGTCGGCGACGCCCAGCCCCTTCAGCAGCGCGCCGCGCACGACCCGCAGGAAGTGGGTCACCGGGATGGCCGTGCCGAGCGCCTGCGCCCAGTCCGGCATGCCCCTGAACGGGAACATGAAGCCCGACAGCAGGATCGAGGGCAGCATGTAGAAGAACGAGAGCTGCACCGCCTGCAGCTGGTTGCGGGCCACCGTCGAGATCAGGAAGCCCAGCGACAGGCTGCCGACGATGAACAGCATCAGGCCGAGGATCAGCGCCAGCCAGCCGCCCATCATCGGCACCTGGAAGAGCAGCCGCGCCAGCAGCAGGATGATGCAGGCCTGTGCGGCGCCGACCAGCACATAGGGCGCGAGCTTGCCGACCATCACCTCGAGCGGCCGCACCGGCGTGGCCAGCAAGGTCTCCATCGTGCCGCGCTCGTACTCGCGGGTGACGCCGAGCGAGGTCATCATCACCAGCGTCATCGACAGGATGATGCCGAGCAGGCCGGGCACGATGTTGTAGGCGGTGATGGCCTCGGGGTTGTAGCGGCGGTGGACGACCACCTCGAACGGCGGCGTCGGCGGCGCGCGCGGACCGACGGCGCCGATCAGGTCATGCTTCAGCGCCTCCTGCGGCAGGACGGCGAGCGCCGCGACGGCGCCGCTGGTGGCGGACGGGTCGGCGGCGTCGGCCTCGACGAGGATCTGGGCCTTGTCGCCACGCACCACGCGGCGGGTGAAGTCGGCGGGGATGGTCAGCGCGAACTGCACGCGCCCCTTGGCCAGCGCCTCGTCGAGGTCGGCGGGGCTGTTCGCCTGCTCGACCACGTCGAGGTAGCCGCTGTTGACGATGGCGGCGAGCGTCGAGCGGGCGAAGGGGCTGCTGTCCTCCACCAGCACCGCCGTCGGCAGGTGGCGCGGGTCGCTGTTGATGGCGTAGCCGAACAGCAACAGCTGCACGACCGGGATCATCAGGATCATGGCGTAGGTGATGCGGTCGCGGCGCAGCTGGACGAACTCCTTGGTCAGCACCGCCATCACGCGCGAGAGCGAAAAGCCGTTCATTGGAAGTTGTCCCGCGCATCGCCCATCAGGTGAATGAAGACGTCCTCCAGCGTCGGCTCCACTTCGGTCCAGCGGTAGGGCTCGCGGCGGTACGGGGCGATGGCCGCGTCCAGCGCCTTGCGGTCGTCGCCGCTGACGTGCAGCGCCGCCCCGAACGGCGCAGCCATCCGCACGCCGGGCGTCTTCGCCAGCTCGAACGCCAGCCGGTCGGCGCCGGGACCTTCGGCGCGGAAAGTCGTGAGGCCAGATTGCGCGATGACCTCCTCGCCCGTGCCCCGCGCCATCAGCTTGCCGTAGGCGATGTAGGCGATGTCGTGGCAGCGCTCGGCCTCGTCCATGTAGTGGGTGGAGACGAGCACGGTCAGGCCCTCGGCCGACAGCGCGTGGATCTCGTCCCAGAACTCGCGTCGGGCCTTGGGATCGACCCCGGCGGTGGGTTCGTCGAGGAGGAGCAGGCGCGGGTCGTGCAGGACGGCGGCGGCCAGCGCCAGCCGCTGCTTCCAGCCGCCCGACAGACTGCCGGCCAGTTGCCCACGGCGGTTCTCCAGCCCCAGCCGCTCGACGGCCTCGATCACCCGGCGGCGACGGTCTGCGAGGCCGTAGACCTGGGCGATGAAGTCGAGGTTCTCCTGGATCGACAGGTCCTCGTAGAGCGAGAACCGCTGGGTCATGTAGCCGGTCTGGCGCTTCACCGTTTCGGCCTCGCGGCGGAAGTCGAGACCCAACACCTCGCCCTCGCCGCTGTCTGGCGTCAGCAGGCCGCAGAGCATGCGCAAGGTCGTGGTCTTGCCCGAGCCGTTGGGACCCAGAAAGCCGGTGATCTTGCCGCGCTCGACCTGGATATCGAGGTCCTGGACGACGTGCTTGTCGCCGAAGCTCTTGTTCAGGCCCCGCACGTCGACCGCCAGCGTCATGGCAGCGGCTCCACGTCGATCGGCTGGCCGGGGTTGAGAGCGCGCGGGTCGGCGGGCCGGGCTTCGACGAGGAAGACCATCCGCTCGCGCGTGTCGCGGCTGTAGATGACCGGCGGCGTGAACTCCGGGCGTGGGCTGACGTAGTCGATCTTTGCCCGCCCGCCCTCGCAGCCGTCGCAGGTGAAGCGGACCTCGTGGCCGACGCGGTACCTGGCGACCTCCTTCTCCGGCACGAAGAAGCGCAGGCGCACCCGGTCGTCGGGGATCAGGGCCACCACCGGCTGATTGGGCGCGGCCCATTCGCCGGGCTGGAAGAAGACCTCCTGCACGCGCGCCGCCGTCGGGGCTTTCGGGCTGACCTGATCGACGCGGCTCTGGGTTTCACGCAGCGCTGCTTCGGCTTGCGCGACCTGGGCGTCGGCGGCCGCGACAGCGTCCTCGCGGGCCCCGAGCGTAGCGGCGGCGCGGCGGCGTTCGACTTCGCGGACCTGGGCCTGGGCGGTGGCGCGGGCGGCGCGGACCTGATCGAGGAGGGCGGGCGCGTAGACGCCTCGCCGGACCAGCGGCTCGATGCGGTTGAACTCGGCCTGCGCCTGTCTCAGTTGTGCCTGCGCGGCCGAACGTTCGGCGTCGAAGACGGAGAGTTCGGTCGGGCGCAGGCCCTTGCGGGCGTCCTCGGCGCGAGCCTTGGCCGCGGCGAGCGCGGCGGCGGCCTGGTCGCGCTGGCCGATCAGCGGACCGCCATCGACGACGAACAGCGGCTGGCCGGCGACGACCCGCTGGCCGCGCTGGACGGCGACGGCGTCGAGCGTCCCGGCGGTCGAGGAGGACAGGTACAGCGCCTCGCCCTCGACATAGCCGGAGAGCCGGCGCTCGCCGCCGTCGCGGCTGAAGGCCCACCAGGCGAGCGCGCCCAGGGCGACGACCGCCACGACGGCGGCGATACGCGGGTTCGGCTTCATGCGAGCATCCCTTCGAGCACTGTGTCGGCGTGCTGGGCGGCGACGGCGCGGATATCGACCGGGGGGGCGCCGACCGGTTCCAGCACCTCGCGCCAGATGGCCGACATCAGCATCGGCGCGATCAGCGAGAAGGCGTGGGTGCGCGGATCGCCCGCCTTGAGCTCACCCTTGGCCTGGGCGCGTTCGATCAGGCCGGTGGCCATCCGCAGGGCGCGGCTGATGACGTCCTCATGCCAGACCCGGGCGAGGTCGGGGAAGTTGCCGGACTCGGCGATGACCATCTTGGCCACCGAGCCGAGCGCCGTCGTGCTCAGGACCTCGGCGACGCGGGCCAGCAGCATGCGGGCGAGCTGGTCGAACGGCAGGTCGGCCGCCGCCACCGCGGCTTCGACCGCGGCGATGTTCGGAGCCACCGCCTCGCGGACGACGGCGCGAAACAGGTCCTGCTTGGTCTCGAAATAGAGATAGAGCGCGCCCTTGCTGACGCCGGCGCGCCTGGCGATGTCGTCGAGGCGGGCGGCGGCGAAGCCCTTCTCGGCGAACACCTCCAGCGCCGCCGCGACGATCTCGCCGGGACGGTCCTCCTTGCGCCTGCGCCACTTGGGTTCGCCGGGAAGCATGCTCGCCTCAGTAAATAACTGACCAGTCAGTTATTACGCTCAAGCGAAGCTGTAGGCTAGCGGAATCTTTCCTTCTCCCCTTGCGGGAGAAGGACTTACCGCCGCGCGGCGTCCCTGAACCGCCGAACCCGTCCGCCCAGCGCTTCGGGGCGGTTAAGCTCGGTGCGGTACTCGTCGCGGCGTTCGTGGATGGAGGCGATCACCAGGCCCATGGGGATACCGATTTCGACCAGCGCGGCTTCGGAGAGCTGCAGGCTGGCCTCGATGGTCTCGGGCACGGCGTCGGTGGCGCCGAGGTCGTAGAGACGCCTGGCGTGGCGGGCGTCGCGGGCGCGCGCGACGATGGTGAGTTCGGGGCGGATCTCGCGGGCGGTGGCGACGGCGGCTTCGGCGCCGTCGGGGCTGTCCATGGTGACGACCAGCGCCCTGGCGTTCTCCAGGCCGCAGCGGATCAGGAAGTCCGGCCGGGCGGCGTCGCCGTAGTAGACGAGGTGGCCCACGCGGCGCCCGGCCTCGACCAGGCGGGCGTCGCGCTCGATGGCGACCCAGGGGATTTCGTGGCGGGTCATCATGTCGCCGACCAGCTTCCCGACGCGGCCGTAGCCGACGACGATGACCCGTTCGAGGTCGACGGTATGGGCGGCGGCGGGCTCCACGGCGGGCCCGGTCTGCGTGACCGCGCGGCCGCCGAGCCGGGCGCCCAGCCAGGCCAGGAAGGGGATGCAGAACATCGAGACGGTGACGGCGACCAGCACCAGCTGGCCGATGGGCCGCTCGACGACGCCCTCGGTCATGGCGCTGCCCAGGATGACGAAGGCGAATTCGCCGGCGCCCGCGAGCAGCAGCGCCGTCTCGATGGCGGGCCGCGACTTCAGGCCGAACAGACGGGCGAGGACGAAGACGATGCCCGTCGTCAGCGCGATCAGGCCGAGTGCGATCGACAGGATCACGACGGGGTTGGCCAGCACCACCGACAGGTTCAGCCCGATGCCGACCGAGACGAAGAAGAGGCCGAGCAACAGGCCCTTGAACGGCTCGATGGTGACTTCGACCTCCCGGCGGTACTCGGTCTCGGCGAGCAGAAGGCCGGCGATGAAGGCGCCGAGCGCCATGGACAGGCCCGCCAGCGCGCTGATCAGTCCGGCGCCGATGACCACCAGCAGGCAGGCGGCCATGAACAGCTCGACGTTCTTGGTCCGCGCCACCGACTTCAGCATCGGGCGCAGGAAGAGGCGGCCGAGGAAGACGATGGCGACCACGGCGACCACCGACGGCGCGAAGGCGAGCAGCAGGCGCGGCGTGAGGATGTCGCCCTCCTGCCGCGAGACGACCGCCAGCGTGATCAGGATGGGGGCGACGACGAGGTCCTGGAACAGCAGGACGGAGAAGGTGGTGCGGCCGGCCTGTGAGTGCTGGCGCTTCTGCTCGGCCAGGATCGGCATGACGATGGCGGTCGACGACAGCGCCAGCGCCGCGCCGATGGTGGCCGCGGCCGCCGGCGGCTGGCCAAGCACCCAGGCGATGACGCCGATCACCGCGACGCCGCAGGCGACCTGCAGCCCGCCCAGCCCGAAGACCAGCCGTCGCATGGCGCGAAGCCGTTCCCACGACAGCTCCAGCCCGATCATGAAGAGCAGGAAGACGACCCCGAACTCGGCGAGCTGGCCGATCTCCTCGGGGTTGTCGATGGTGAAGTACTCGAGCCACGGGAAGTGGTCGGTCAGGCTGCCGAGGCCAAAGGGACCAAGCACGACGCCGGCCAGCAGGAAGCCGAGGATCGGGCTGACCTTCCAGCGGCGGAACAGCGGCACCACCACGCCGGCGGTCGCCAGGAAGAGCACGACGTCCTTGTATTCGCCGGGTGAGACTTCCGCCGCCATTCGCGCTCCTTGCGTCGAAGCGCAGTATGGCCGAGCGACGCGGCCTTGCGGAACCCCGCTGCGCGGAATACTCCGCATCGTATGAGACGCAGCCGGGAGATTGGGCGCGCCGCGCGGCGGACGCCTGTCATGGCGGCGCTGGCGATGCTGGCGCTGGTCGTCCAGCTGCTGATCCCGGCCGCGGCCATGGCCCAGGGCCAGCCGATGTCGATGACGGTCTGCACCGGCAAGGGCGTGACCACCATCACGGTCGACGCCGACGGCAATCCGGTGAAGCATTTCGGCGGGCTCGCCTGTCAGGACTGCCTGGCCTCGAGCCTGGCGACACTGGCCGCCGAGCCGCCGGTCTTCGTCTCGGCGCCGCACGTGATCGCGGCCGAGATCGGCGTTGTGTCAGCGACGACGATCGAACCGCGCGCCCAGGCGCCGCCCAGGCCGCCCTCGCAGGGTCCGCCGCTCTCCATCTGAGACGACCTCGTCCCGCGCCGGCCTCCGGCGCGCTCCGAACCCTGTCCGGATGGAATCCTCATGACTGCCCAGCCGCGCGGCCTCTTCCGCGCCCTCCTGCTCGTCTCCTGCGCCCTCCCCGGTCTGGCGCTGGCGCACGAGCCGCCCGTCGTCGACACCGTCATCGTCACCGCAAACCCCGACCCCGAGGACCCGCCGGTCGTGGCCGACGCCCGCCAGCGGCTGTCCGAGACGCCGGGCGCGGTCGCCGTGGTGGCGGCCGAAAGCTACGCCAACCGCTACGCCGCCGACCTGGCCGACACGCTGCGGGACGCCGCCGGGGTCTACGCCCAGAAGAAGTGGGGCGGCGACATCCGGCTGTCGGTGCGGGGCTCCGGCATCGGCAACAACTCGCACAATCGCGGCGTGCTGCTGGCGCAGGACGGCGTGCCGTTCAACGAGGCCGACGGCTTCGGCGACTTCCAGCTGATCGACCCGCTGACGGCCCGCTACACCGAGGTGTGGAAGGGCGGTAACGCGCTGCGTTTCGGCGGCGCGCTCCTGGGCGGTGCGGTGCATCTGGTGACGCCGACCGGCCGCAACGCCGAGCACGACCTGTCGGTCCGGCTGGAGGGCGGCTCGTACGGGGCGGCCCGCCAGCATGTGCAGGCCGCAAGGGTGTGGGGCGGCTGGGACGTCTTCGCCGCGGCGACCAACAGCACGGCTCAGGGCTTCCGACAGCAAAGCCAGGGCGCGAGCCGGTTCGGTTCCCTGAACCTCGGCCGCCGGTTCGGTGAGGAACGCGAAGTGCGGCTGTTGATCGGCGGCGGCGACGTGCGGCAGGAGATTCCCGGAGCGTTGACGCTAACGCAGGCGCTTTCCACGCCGCAGCGGCCGAACCCGAACAACCTGGCGCTCGACCAGCAGCGGAACATGCGCAGCGTCCGGACCACCCTGCAGACCCGCTGGCGGTTGAGCGGCTCGACGGTGTTCGAGGGCGGCGTCTACGGCATCTGGAAGGACCTCGACCACCCGATCTCCATCGTGCTGGACCAGGAGAGCCGCAACTTCGGCGCCTTCGGCCGCTTCGACTGGGAGGGCGAGATGTTCGGCCGCCGCGCCGACGCCTTCTACGGCGCGTGGCTCCGCAAGGGCGACATGGACGCCCAGAGCTTCGTGAATATCCGGGGCGGGCGGGGGGCGCAGACGGCTCAGTCGCGGCAGAACGCCAGCGCGCTCGACGTGTTCGGCGAAGGGCGGCTATTCGTCACCGACCGGCTGGCCGTGACCGGCGGAGGAACCTGGGGCCGGGCGGAGCGGGAGTTTCACAACCTGCGCAACCCGGCCGCCGACGAAGACCGCACCTACGACGGGTTCGCGCCGCGCGTCGGCCTGCTCTGGCGGGGCGATGCCGGAACGCAGGTCTATGCCAACGTCACCCGGGCGGTGGAGCCGCCGAATTTCTCGGCGCTGGTGCAGACCGCCGTCGACACCAACGACTTCGTGCCGCTGGAGGCGCAGGAGTCGTGGACGGCGGAGGCGGGCACACGCGGCCGGCGAGGTCCGCTCACGTGGGACGTCAGCCTCTACCGCGCCGAGCTGGAGGACGAACTGCTGAGCTTCCCGCTGCCGAGCGACCCGAGCCGTTCGGCGTCTTTCAACGCCGGATCGACGGTCCACCAGGGGCTTGAAGCGGCGCTCGACTGGCGCTTCGCGAAGGGCTGGCGGCTGCGCCAGACCTACAGCTGGTCGGACTTCCGTTTCGACGGCGATGCGACCTGGGGCGACAACCGCCTGCCGATCGTTCCCGAGCACCTCTATCGGGCCGAACTGAAGTACGAGGCGCCGGGCGGCTGGTTCGTGGCGCCGTCGCTGGAGTGGACGCCGCGCGACGTCTGGGTCGACTACGCCAACACCCTTCGCTCGCCGGGCTACACGGTGGTCAGCCTCAACGCCGGCTGGCGGCGCGGCCACGTGCGGCTGTTCCTCGACGCCCGCAACCTGACCGACGAGCGCTACGTCTCGAACGTCAACGCCATCACCGACGCCCGTCTCGTTTCCACCGCCGCATTCTGGCCCGGTGAGGGCCGTACGGCCTACGCTGGCCTAGCGCTGGCCTTCTGATCCGGATTTCCCATGAAAGCTTTTGTCCTCGGGCTCGCGCTTGCGGCCCTGTCGCTCGCTCCTGTCGTCGCCCACCAGTACAGCAAGGGCGCGCTCAACATCGTCCACCCGTCCAGCCGCCCGGCGGCCAAGGGCATGAACGGCGTCGGCTACCTGTCGATCAACAACACCGGCTCGAAGCCGGACGTGCTGCTGGCGGTGGAGTCGCCGGTGGCCGCGAAGGTCGAGATCCACGCCACGTCTAACGCCGGCGGCGTCTCCCGCATGAGGAAGGTCGAGGGCGGCGTGCCCGTCCCGGCGAGGGGCGCCGCCAAGCTGGCGCCGGGCGGGACGCACGTCATGCTCATCACGCTGAAGCGTCCGCTCGCCGTCGGCGACAAGGTCCCCGCCACGCTGGTCTTCAGGAACGCGGGCCGCGTGCCGGTCGAATTCATGGTCCAGAAGGTGGCCGGCAAGGAAAGCCACAAGCACTAGGTTTCCGATTGCCCCGGCGAAGGCCGGGGTCCAGTTCCGAGAGCGCGGCGGCTGATTGGAATTGGCGCCGAGCTTCCGGAGTCCAACTCTGAGCTTCCATCTGGATCCCGGCCTTCGCCGGGACGACCGGAATGGGGTGAGCCCGCGTTGACAGCGGCGCGGGCGGGCAGCCACTGTTCAAACAATTGTACGAACGGGGAGGCGCGTCATGGCCGGCTGGAACTTCGCGGACGTCTGGGAGGAGATCGCCGCCGTCGTTCCTGACCGGCCCGCGCAGGTCCATGGCGAGCGCACGCTCAGCTGGCGCGATTTCGACCGGCGGTCCAACGCGCTGGCGGCGCACCTGCTGAAGGCCGGGCTCGGCCATCAGGCCAAGGTCGGCGCCTACCTGACCAACGCGCCGGAATACCTCGAGACCTACTACGCCGCCTTCAAGGCGGGGCTGGCGCCGGTCAACACCAACTACCGCTACGGGCCGGACGAGCTCTTCTACCTGTTCGACAACGCCGACGCCGAGGCCATCGTCTTCCACGCCGGGTTCGCCTCGCAGCTGGAGCCGATCCGGGGACGGCTGGAAAAGGTGAAGGCGTGGATCGCGGTCGCCGAGCCCGGCTGCGACACTCCCGATTGGGCGGAAGCGTACGAGGCCGTCGTTAGCGACGGCGCGGATCGGGTCGAGGCGCCCTGGGGCCGGTCGGGCGACGACCTGCTCTTGCTCTACACCGGCGGCACCACCGGCATGCCAAAAGGCGTGATGTGGCGCCAGGACGACCTCTTCAACGTGCTTGGCGCGGGCGGCAACGTTATTCTCGGCGTACCGCCACTGACGACGCCGAGGGAGGCCGCCGAGCGCGCCCTGCAGTTCGAGCGCGGCGAGAGCCCTTTCCCGCCGCCCAGTATCATGATCGCCGCCTGCCCGCTGATGCACGGCACCGCCCAGTTCGGGGCCATCGGCGTCCTGACCGGCGGCGGCACGGTCGCCTCCCTGCCTTCGCGCCACTTCGACGCCATCGAACTGTGGAGCGAGGCCGAGCGGATTGGCGCCAACACCATCTCCATTGTCGGCAACGCCTTCGCCCAGCCGATGCTGGAAGCGCTGGAGACCAATCCCGGCCGCTGGGACCTCTCGGCCATGCGCCGCATCGGCTCGTCCGGCGTGATCTGGTCGTATGAGAACAAGCAGGGACTTCTCCGCCACCTCCCCGAAGGCTGCATGCTGATGGACAGCTTTGGGTCTTCGGAGGCGGTAGGCTTGGGTGGTTCAGTATCCATGAGCGGCGCGGAGGCGGAGACGGCCCAGTTTCTGCCCGGCCCGACGGCGGCGGTGTTCACCGAGGACGGCGCCCGCGTGCAACCGGGCTCCGGCGAGCGCGGCCTCGTCGCCGTCGGCGGCTTCATTCCGGTCGGCTACTACAAGGACCCGGAAAAGACCGCGAAGACCTTCCGCGTCTTCGAAGGCCAGCGCTGGTCGGTTCCGGGCGATTTCGCCGAGGTCAACGAGGACGGCACGATCCGCCTGCTCGGCCGCGGTTCGCAGGTGGTCAACACCGGCGGCGAGAAGGTCTTTCCCGAAGAGGTCGAGGAGGCGTTGAAGACCCACCCTTCCGTCCGCGACGCCGTGGTCGTCGGCGTGCCCGACCCTCGCTTTGGCGAGCGCGTCTGCGCCGTGGTCGACGCCCGCGAGACCGTCACGCTGTCCGAACTCTCCGCTCACGTGAAGGAGCGGCTGGCGCCCTACAAGGCGCCGCGCGAGTTGGTGCTGGGCCCCATCAACCGCGCCGCCAACGGCAAGGTCGACTACAAGGCGATCCGCGCGCGGGCGCTCGAAGCTCTAGCTGAGCCAATCGCCACACCCCCGACATGACGAATTTGTAAGAGGCGCCAAAGCCGCGGCCGTTGCATGGTCCGCGCCATCTGCAAAATCGGGAAATGCCACGCCCCATGAAACGTATCTGGCTCAGCGCCGCCGCGGCGGCCGCCATCGCCTGCGCCGCCTTCGCGGCGCCCTCCTTCGCCCAGGAAAACCTCGAACAGGCCCCGCGCTACGGCGTCTGGGGCTTCGAACTGGGCGGCCGTGACGCTTCGGTGAAGCCGGGCGACGACTTCTACCGCTTCAGCCAGGGGCTGGCGACGGATCAGATGCAGATCCCGGCCGACCGCTCGCGCTACGGCAACTTCGACAAGCTGACGACGCTGTCCGAGGCCCGCGTCCGCGCGGTGCTGGACGGCGCGGTCAAGGAGCCGAACTCGCAAATCGGCGCCTACTACAAATCCTTCCTGGACGAGAAGGCCGTCGAGGCGCTGGGCGTCAGGCCGATGGCCGATGACCTCGCCGCCGTGAAGGCCGCCAACACCCACGAGAAGCTGGCCCGCCTGCAGGGCGCGACCACCGACCACTTCGGCCGTTCGTTCTTCAACGTCTTCACCGACTCCGACCTGAAGGACCCCAACACCTACGCGCTGTACATCAGCCAGGGCGGGCTCGGCCTGCCGAACCGCGACTACTACCTGGAGCCGCAGTTCGCCGAGAAGAAGGCCGCCTACGAAGGCTATGTCGCCCGCACGCTGAAGCTGGCCGGCTGGGCGAACCCGGAAGCCAACGCCAAGGCCATCGTCGCGCTCGAGACGAAGATCGCCGAAGCCTCCTGGAAGCTCGCCGACCAGCGCGACCCGGAGAAGATCTACAACCCGATGAGCGCGGCCGAGCTGGAGAAGCTGGCTCCGGCCTTCCCGTGGAAGGCCTATATGGCCGGCGCTCACATCGACCAGGTTCCGACGGTGGTGGCGTCCGAGAAGACCGCCTTCCCGAAGATCGCCCAGATCTATGCCTCGACGCCGATCGAGACGCTGCAGGCCTGGCAGGCCTACACTGTCGCCGACAGCGCCTCGCCGTTCCTGTCGAAGGCCTTCTCCGACAACGCCTTCGAATTCCGCAACAAGGTCCTGCAGGGCCAGCTGGAGCAGAAGGCGCGCTGGCGCCGGGCGGTGAACGCCACCAACGGCGCGCTGGGTGAAGCCGTCGGCGAGAAGTACGTCAACGAGTACTTCCCGCCCGAGTCGAAGGCCAAGATGGACGCGCTGGTCGCCGACCTGAAGACGGCCATGGGCGGCCGCATCCAGCGGCTCGACTGGATGAGCCCGGAGACCAAGGCCAAGGCGCTCGACAAGCTGTCGAAGTTCTCGGTCAAGATCGGCTACCCGACCAAGTGGCGCGACTACTCCAAGCTGGAGGTGAAGGCCGACGACCTCTACGGCAACGTCGAACGCGCCTCGGCCTTCGAATGGGCCCGCCAGGTCGACCGTCTCGACGAGCCGGTGGACCGCGCCGAGTGGGGCATGACGCCCCAGACGGTGAACGCCTACTACAACCCGCCGAACAACGAGATCGTCTTCCCGGCCGCCATCCTGCAGCCGCCGTTCTTCGATCCCGACGCCGACCCGGCCATCAACTACGGCGCCATCGGCGGCGTCATCGGCCACGAGATCGTCCACGGCTTCGACGACGACGGCCGCAAGTTCAGCGGCGACGGCAAGCTGGAGAACTGGTGGAGCGAAGCCGACCTCGCCAAGTTCGAAGCCGAGACCCACAAGCTCGGCGCCCAGTACTCCTCGATGGAGCCGCTGCCGGGGATGAAGATCAACGGCGAGCTGACCATGGGCGAGAACATCGCCGACCTCGGCGGACTTCTGATGGCGCTCGACGCCTACCACGCCTCGCTGAAGGGTAAGCCGGCGCCGATCATCGACGGCCTGACCGGCGAACAGCGCGTGTTCCTCGGCTGGGCGCAGGTGTGGCGCGGCAAGTACCGGGACGATGCGCTGAAGCAGCTGCTGGCGTCCGACCCGCACTCGCCCAACATGGCCCGCGTCAACGGCCCGGTGCGCAACATCGACGCCTGGTACGAGGCCTTCAACGTCAAGCCCGGTGACGAACTCTACCTGCCTCCGGAAGAGCGCGTCCGCATCTGGTAGGTCCTCCCCCTGAGGGCGAGCACCTCGAGAAGCCCCGCCCTCCCCCGGCGGGGCTTTTTGCCGCCGAAAGTGTAGTGTGTCGGGCCGGGGGGCTCGGAGCGTAGGCATGCGGACGTTGACCCGACTGATCCTGGCCATGGCCCTCACCGGCCTGCTCGCGGGCTGCCAGGGCGAGGCGAAGCGTCCGCCATGCCCCGAGGGCCAGAAGTGCCTGATGTGGGGCAACACCCTCGAGCCGGGCAGCCTCGACCCGCAGCTGGTCTACAGCCTCTCGGAATTCGCCATCGTCGGCGACCTGTTCATCGGACTGACCACAGACGCCGCCGACGCCAGCGTCACGCCGGGCATGGCCGAGCGGTGGGAAACGAGCCCCGACGGCCTGGTCTGGACCTTCCACCTGCGCGACGCCAAGTGGTCAGACGGCCAGCCGGTGACGGCGGACGACTTCGTCTACGCCTATCGCCGCATCATCAAGCCGGAGACGGCGGCGAGCTACGCCTACCTGACCTTCCTGTTCAAGAACGCCCAGCCGATCGCGGAAGGGAAGATGCCCCTGGAGGCGCTGGGCGCGCGGGCCATCGACCCGCGCACGCTGGAGCTGACGCTGGAACACCCGGCGCCGCACCTGCCGGAACTGCTCAAGCACTCGGCCTTCTATCCGGTGCCCGCGCATGTGGTGGAGCGCCACGGCGCCGACTGGATCCAGCCGGCCAACTTCGTCGGCAACGGGCCCTATGTGCTGACGGAATGGCGCCTCGGCGACTACCTGCGCGTGGTCAAGAACCCGCGCTTCTGGGAGGCCGACAAGGTCTGCATCGACCGCGTGGACTTCCTGCCGACCAACGATGCGGTGGCGGCCGAACGCCGGGTCGCGCGGGGCGAGCTGGACGTCAACACCAGCTTCCAGTCCAACCGCATCAAGCTGCTGCGCAAGCCCGGCTACCTCGACAAGCACACCCACGCCTACACGCAGCTGTCGCTGAACTACCTGTCCTTCAACACCAAGGGCGTGCCGGCGCTGCGCGACCGCCGCGTTCGCCGGGCGCTGTCGGAGTCCATCGACCGCGAGTTCATCACCGGCAAGCTGATGCTGGCCGGGCAGATCCCGGCCTACAGCTTCGTGCCGCCGGGCATCGCCAGCTATGAGCCGGGAGCGAAGCTGGCCTACGCCGGCAAGCCCATCGAGGCGCGATACGCCGAGGCCCGCGCCCTGCTGGCGCAGGCGGGGTATGGGCCGAAACGGCCGCTGCGCGTCGAGCTGAAGTCGGGCAACACGCCGGACGCGCTCCTGATCACCCAGGCCATCCAGGCCGACTGGAACGCCATCGGCGTCGATGTGACGCTGCAGGCCAGCGACGGGCAGATCAACTTCGCCGACCTTCTGTCGCGCAACTACGAGATTGGGATTAGCGGCTGGTCGGCGGACTTCAACGACCCGACCACCTTCCTGGCTCTTCTGCACTCGGCTACCGGCGCGCAGAACTTCGGCGACTACAACAACCCCGAGTTCGACCGCCTACTGGCGGCCGCCGACGCGGAAGCCGACATCGCTAGGCGCGCCAGCCTGCTGCGTCAGGCCGAGCAGGTCATGCTGGACGACGAGGCCGTGGCGCCGGTGAACTTCGGCGTCAGCCGCAACCTGGTGAACCCGAAGATCACCGGTTGGGTGGACAACGTCACCGACTTCCACCGCATCCGCTGGCTGTGCCTGAAGGACCGAGCATGAAGCCCACCATCACGGCGTTCGAAGCCTCGCCCGATCGCGGCCGGGGCCATGCGCGGGACATGCGCGTCCGCTGGGCGCTGGAGGAAGTGGGCCAGCCCTACGATGTCCGGCTGGTTTCGTTCCGGGAGATGAAGGAGCCGGCGCACCTGGCGCTCAATCCCTTCGGGCAGATCCCGACTTACGAGGAAGGCGACCTCGCCCTTTTCGAGACGGGGGCGATCGTCCTCCATATCGCCGAACGCCATGTGGGCCTGCTGCCGGACGAGACGAACGCCCGGGCGCGGGCGATTACCTGGATGTTCGCGGCCATCAACAGTGTCGAGCCGCCGATCGTCGAGCGCGAAGCCTTCGTGCTGCTGGAGAAGGACAAGCTCTGGTACGCCGATCGCCTGCCGATCCTCGATGAGCGCGTCCGCGTGCGGCTGGGCCAGCTTTCAAGGCGGCTCGGCGACGCCGACTGGCTCGACGGCGATTTCAGCGCCGGGGACCTGATGACGGTGATGGTGCTGCGCCGCCCGGCGGCGGCCGAAGTGCTGCGGGAACTTCCGAACCTGGCGGCCTACGTCGCCCGGGGCGAAGCGCGGCCTGCCTATCGGCGCGCGTTCGACGACCAGCTGGCGGTGTTCACGGCCGGATCGAAAGGCTGACGGTTATGAGCCAGGACAACACGTTCGTCGGTTCGATCCCCGAACTCTACGACCGCTTCATGGGACCGATGCTGTTCGAGCCCTATGCGCGCGAGCTGGCGGCGCGGTTCGCCGGCTTCGAGGGCGACATTCTGGAGACCGCCGCCGGCACGGGACGGGTGACCCGCGCGCTGGCCGAAGCTGTCGGTCCGGGCGCGACCATCACCGCCACGGACTTCAGCGAGCCCATGCTGGCGCGGGCGATGCAGGTGGTGAGCTCGCCGAAGGTCGGTTGGCGACAGGCGGACGCCACCGCGTTGCCGTTCCCGGACGCCGGCTTCGACGCGGTGATCTGTCAGTTCGGCCTGATGTTCTTCCCGGACAAGGCCCGGGGTTACGCTGAGGCGCGGCGGGTGCTGAGGCCCGGCGGGCGGTTCGTGTTCAGCGTCTGGGACGACATCGAGGCCAATGACCTCTCCTGGATCATCGGCGAGGAGATGGCGGCGCTGTTTCCCGACAATCCCGCCGACTTCCTGACACGCGGGCCGTTCGGCTATCACGATGAAGGCGTCATCCGCGCCGGACTGACGCAAGCGGGTTTCGGCGACTTCGCCGTCGAGCGCGTCGTCCTGGTGACCCCGGCGCTATCGGCGCGCCACGCCGCGCTGGCCGTGGTCAAGGGTTCGCCGCTCGGCCTGGAGATCGAGACTCGCCATCCGGGCCGCGTCGACGAGGCGGTGGAGGCGGCGACGCGGGCGCTGCTTCGCCGCTTCGGCGAAGGGCCGCTGAACGCCAAGGGGCGCGCGCTGGTGGTGACGGCTGGGGCCTAGAAACACCAAACCCGTCGCGGGGGATAATCGCGACGGGTCCGGCTTTTCCTCGGTACTCGATCCAAGCGGGCGTTTCCTCCCCGAAACGCCGGAGGGCTGAAGCTCGTTAACGGCTCCCAGTCCCTCACGCAGGGTGAAGGAGACGGCAATTTCAGAAGGCTGTCAACGCCGGCCTGACCCAATGGCGGCCGTGAGCCGGTCGGCCGCATCGCTTTGCGGTTCAAAGACATAGTCCGGACGAGCGGCCGTCACGGGGCCGACGCCGGCCTGCGCCAACGCGGTGGTGGCGTCGAACAGGTCGCCTTCCGCCACGAGCAGACCGTTGGCGCGGCGCGAGGCGCCCTTGTTAACGAAGGCCGCGGCGACCGGATCGGCGGCCTTGTCCTGCTCGGCCGGCCAGACCAGTGTGGCGACGCCCTTGGCCCGCGCCCGCGCCTCGACCACGGACAGCAGACGCCGCACGGCAGCGAGCTGCGCGGCCGACCACTTCGCCGACAACGAGGCGGCGAGCTGGGCCTGGCTCTTCAGGATCACGCCGTCGGCGAGGATCTTGAGGTTGTTGGCCGCCAGCGTTGCGCCGGTGGTGGTGATGTCGACGATCAGCTCGGCCTGGCCCGACGCCGGCGCGCCCTCGGTCGCGCCGCCGGACTCGACGATGCGGTAGTCGCCGATGCCGTGGGCGGCGAAGAAGGCGCGGGTCTGCGCGAGGTATTTGGTCGCCACCCGCATGCGCTTGCCGGCGCGGACGAGATGCAGGTGCGCGACCTCGTCGAGGTCGGCCATGGTTTCGACGTCGATCCAGCTCTTCGGCGCGGCGACCACGAGGTCGGCGCGGCCGAAACCGAGCGGGCGAAGCAGCATGACGCGGGCGTCGAGCCCCTCGCCGCGCTCGCGCAGCAGGTCCTCGCCGGTGACGCCCATGTGCACCTCGCCG
>CAMLRH010000023.1 GCA_946482375.1 uncultured Caulobacteraceae bacterium
CGACGTAGATGTGTTCGTGCGTGTTGATCAGGATGTCGGTGATCGACGGGTCCTTTAGCAGCGGCTCGATGGGGCCGAGACCCAGCAGCTCGTCGAGGATCTCCTCGATCAACTGGTCGGTCTGCACCGGCGAGAGCAGGCGGCGCTCTTCGGCCAGCAGGTCCATCACCGGGCCGCGGATTTCGGTCCGCAGCGTCTCGCGCGATGTCGTGTCGAGCGCGCCGAGATTGAGGATGTCGAGCAGCCGCTGGTGCAGCCGCACCTTCAGCTCCAGGCCGCCCTGGATCGGCTCGACGTCGGGGCGCGCCACCGGGTCCTTGGTGGCGACGCTATCTTGGGACCAGAAGCTCACGCTTTCCTCCGCTGAGCAGCCGCCGACACCGGCAGCAGGCTGTCGGCGAGGGCCGCCAGAGCCTTTTCGAGTTTCGTGCCGCGCTTGATGGCGTTGATCGCGACACCCTGGTTGATGGCCTCGACCACGACCTTGCGGTCTTCCGGCAGCACCGCGTCGAAGTCGCGGCCGATCGCCTTTTCCATCGCCTTCATCGAGACGCCGGAGGCCGTCTGGCCGCCGACGCCGTTGCAGACGAGGGTCAGCGGGGTGACGTCGAGGCGCTGGCTGGCCAGCACCTTCAGCTGGCGGCGCGTCAGGTGGGCGTGCGGCACCGACATCTGGGTGACCAGAACGATACGGTCGGCCTGGCGCAGCGCCCGGTCGGTCCACGAGGTCCACGCCGCCGGCAGGTCGAGCAGGACGAGGTCGAAGTCACGGCGCAGCGCCGCGATCAGGTTCTCGATCAGCGCCGGCTGCAGGGATTCCAGCGGGATGAACTCCTGCGGGTCACCCAGCACGCGCACGCCGCTGGAGTGCGCGCTCAGCTGCTCGCCGAAGCGAATGTCGCCCAGGCTTTTGCCGGCCGCCACCACATGCCGCATGGTCACCGTGTCGGGCAGGTCGAGATAGACCGCCGCCGAGCCGGACTGCACGTCCAGGTCGGCCAGGCAGACGCGGAAATTCTTGTCGCGGCTGGCGAAGATGGTGGCCAGCTGGGTGGCGATGGTCGTCGCGCCGACGCCGCCGCCGGCCTTCAGGAAGGCGATGACCTGACCGGACTGCTTGGGCCGGGCTTGCGTCTCAAACCGCTTCAACAGCCGCTCCAGGCTGATGACCAGCGCGGTTTCGCCCACCGGCGTGGGCAGCACGTCGGAAACACCCTCGCGCACAAGGCGGCGCGTGGTCTCCAGATCGGCGTTGTCCAGCAGCACGATGGCGCGGTCGGCGTGCTCGCTTTCCCGCAACGCAATGCTCATGGCGTCGATTTCCGACGCCTTGGCCGCGTCGGCGCGCAGCATCAGGGCGTCCGCGCCCGCGAACGCTTCCTTGGCCGAGCGTCCCGAAAGGGGACGGAAGGTCACCTGCGGGAACTGCGCCTGCAGCGTCTCGCTCGGGGCTCCGCCCTCGAACGCCTCCGGCGCAAAGCTCACCCGCAGCCCGGCCGGAGCGGGGGCGAGCGGGACGGGGGGTTCGGACTTCGCCGAGGAGAAGGGAGACTTCATAAGCGCGCTCATCAGGCCAAATCCTCGCCGCTGAGGGATGAGGCCACCGCAGGCATGTTGAAGGGCTGCACCCCGAATGCCTGCAGAATGCCCGGAGCGAACTGCACCCCCGTTATGCGGACCGTGACGAGCGGCTCGACGTCAGGTCCGTACGGGTTCCCTGCAAATCCCAGGCCAACGGGGCGGTATTCGACTTGCACGTTCGCCGCCTGGATGCGGCCGTAGTGGCCCTGCATCACCGCGACGATGGCGTTGAAGGAGGTCGTGTTGAGCGAGCCCGAGCTGCAGCTCGTCGAGCTGCAGGTGATGGTCGGCGGGCCGCCGTTCTCGGTCGAGGGCACCTGCTGGCCGGCGGCCAGACCCAACGCCGTCATGGCGTCGTAGTTGACCAGCGTCTGGGCGGCCGGGGCGCTGACGACGGCCAGCCGCGCCGCCGCGCGGGTGGCGGCCTTGGCCGAATTCAGCTCCCACATCAGCCGCGCCATGTCGATGACGCCCAGCATCAGGCTGAGGAAGATGATCGAGACGAGCGCGAACTCCGCCGCCGCGGCGCCGGTGTCGTCGGTCAGGTAATTGCGAAGGGTGCGGGGGGTACTCATTCGGTCCAGGCCTGTGCGTTCGAGACCGTTATCGTGTCCAGGCTGTAGCCCACCAGACCGCCAAACAGCGCACCATGGGGCGCGGCCGCCGAAATGTTGACGGTAGGGATCTTGGTGTGGCCGTCATACCGCCCGCTGTAGGTGGCGGCGGAATTATCGACGCAGGTAATGGACACCGTCACCGTGGCGTTATTGGTCCAGCCGGAGACCAGCGGGCTGCCGGTTCCGTCGAGCGTGCCCGTGCGGGTCAGGTTCTGGATTTCGGCCTCGTCGGTGTTGTCGACGAAGGCGCCGACGCCGCCGGAGTCGCAGGTCATCGGCATGCGCGCGGCGTAGCGCGCCGCGTCCCGGGCTGACGACTGGACGATGTTGTAGTTCCAGTACATCCGGCCCGCCTCGTAGAAGGCGAACATCAGCATGGTGAGGATCGGCAGGATCAGCGCGAACTCGCTCGCCGCCACGCCGCGCTCGTCGCCGAGGATATGGCGGCGTCTATTCATAGAGCCGCACCGCGTAGAAGCGGGTTTCCTCGCCCACGGCCGAGGTGTCCGTCGTCGCCTCGATGAACTCGGCGTAGATGGTGTGGTCCTTGGCCGGGGCCAGGATGAACAGGTCGGCGTAGCCGCGCACGGTGGCCGCCTGGTTCGGCTTGATGTTGTCGGCCACGCAATTCATGACCACGACGGAAATGGTGCGGCGATCAGGGGTCGCCTGCGAGCCCGTGGTGTTGCACTGGGGCTTGGCGTAGTCGTTCGTGCCGCTGGTGGATGTCTGACTATCGCTAAAGGCGCCGGCGGGCGTGGCGATGCCGCCGTTGGCGACGCCTTTCAGCATCGCAAGTTCCCAGTTGTAGACCTGGTAGCGCGTCGGCGAGGTCACGCCGCTCGCCGCGTGGGGGCCATAGTAGTCCCAGCCCTCGGTCGTTCCGTCCGGGTTCTGCGGGATGTAGCTCGTCGGGTCGATGCCGCTGTGGTTGGTGGCGAAGTACTTGCGCACGTTCCACTGGCCGACGCCGGGACCTGTCGTCTGACCGCAGTCGACCGGGAAGGGCATCCCGTTGGGATCGGCGGTGAAGGCCGAGCAGTCGTTGCTGGGCGTCGCCAGCGCGTTGTTGGCGATGTTGCAGGCGTTGCTGCCCGAGTTGGTCTTCTTGCCGATCATCGTATTCATCGCCGGCGCATAGGCCGGATCGGTCTTCTTCGCCGCCGGCTGGCCGTTGACGTAGATGTCGAAGCGCATGTTGAACCAGTCGTCGGCGCTGGCGATGTTGCCGAAGCGCGGCGTGACCTGCTCGCCGTAGCATTCCGACAGCGGCGGGTTGCGCGCCAGGGCGTCGCTGATGACGTTGGCGGCGTTGCTGCTGTTGACCGACAGGAAGCCGTACATGCCGCCCGTACCCGTGCCGCTCGGGCCGCTGCTTGGCGCGGGCGTCAGGATGATGCCCTTGCCGGTCAGGTCGGACGCGTTGAAGGCTGTGCTCCCCGGCTCGTTGGGGTTGCAGATCATCATCGGCGGCACCTTGCAGAGCGCCGAGCCGAAGCCGGCGACCGCGTGCGCCCGGGCGTTGAACTGGGTGAGGCCGAGGATGGCGCCCATCACCAGGCCCATGGGCCGCGGCGCCAGCGTGATCTCGATGTAGTTGGCCTTGCTGTCGGTCGCCGTCAGGGCGACACCGGTGGTGTCGGGCGCGCCGGTGCGCGCATCCGTCAGGTTGGTCAGGAACTGGATGGTGTCGCCGCCCTGGATGGTGTTGGCCTGATAGGCGTTGCCGAGGCGGTTGGAGTTCTGGACCAGCGCGCCCTGCGCGGCGGTGGTGGCGCGGGTGATGGCGCCGGCCTTGCCGTCGAGCTGGGTGGCGCCGGCCAGCGCCGCGGCGTCGACGGCCGCTTCCAGCTCCGCCCGAAGCGCATAACCCCGGCTGATATCCCAGGCGAGCGCCCCCACGCCGACGAAGGCAACGAGCCCGACGGCGAAAAGTGGCGCTACGGCGCCGGATACATCGCGCGCAAACCTGAGAAGCGGGGGGAGCATCTCGTCAAACCTTTACTTCCCGCCGGAGCCACCGCCGGAACCACCACCCCCCGTCACCGTCTGCGTGGACTCGCCGGACGGCTGGATCACCGTCCCGGTGTCGTAGCGCTTCTGCGCCACGCCGGTCCGCGGGCCGCTGGAAGCGGGGGGATTGTCATACGCGTAGTTCGGGGCCGGGTCGGCCACCTGGGCGGCCAGGTTCTGCCGCAGCGCGCGCCCGAACTCCGGGTCGGTGCGGTTCGCCTGGTTGGGGATCGCCTCGCAGCCCGAGAGGGCGAGGGCGACCAGTCCGACTGTCAGATATCCGTATCGCATCATCCCGTCCCTAGAAGAGAACATGGCCGTAGGAGCCTTCGACGCCGACCCTGGTCGGGTCCAGGCCCATGAGGGCGCGGTCCTCGGGATTGATCCCGCTGCGCCGGCCCTGCTGGGCGTCGAAGTCCGACGGCGGCGCGAAGCTGTCGGCCGGCGACGCCTGCGGTCCGCGCGTCGGCGCGGCCAGGTGCGGCGTCACCACCATGACCAGCTCGGTCTGGTTGCGCTGGTAGCTCGTCGAGCGGAACAGTGTCCCCAGGATCGGCAGGTCGCCGATGAAGGGGTACTGCCGGATGGCGTTCTCGTAGTCGTCGCGCAGCAGGCCGGCGATGGTGAAGCTCTCGCCGTCGCGCAATTCCACGGTCGTCTTGGCGCGGCGCACCTTGATGCCCGGAATGGTCAGGCCGCCGGTGGTGATCGAGGCGTTCGGGTCGATGTCGGAGACTTCCGGCGCGACGACCAGGTTGATGACGCCGTCGTCCAGCACCGTCGGCGTGAAGGCCAGCGAGATGCCGAACTGCTTGAACTCGACGGTGATCGTGGAGGTGACCACGCCGGCGCTGACTTCACCGGCGCTTTGGGCGACCGGGATCGGGAACTCGCCGCCGGCCAGGAAGCTGGCGGTATCGCCGCTCATGGCCACCAGCGTCGGCTGGGCGAGCGTCTTGGCGAGGCCACGCTCTTCCAGCGCGTCGAACAGGATGTCGAGGTCGACGTCACCGTGGCGGAAGCGCAGCTGGCCAAGGCCGAAGCTGTCGAGCAGGACGCCGCCGATGGTGTCGCCGGTGGAGATGAAGGGCCGGCTGGTGTCGATGTTGTGCGTCTCGACGTTGAGCCGCAGGCCCTTGGCGATGTTGCGCTCCACCTCGACGAAGCGGACGGTCAGCATGACCTGCTGGCTGCCCTGCACGCTCATCATGTTGACGACCTTGCCGGGCGCGAAGGTCTCGGCCAGCGCCAGCGCCTGCTGCAGGCGCGCGCCGCTGCTCACCGGACCGGACAGCACCAGGCTGTCGCCTGACGGCGTGACGGCGATGCCGGTCTCGCCCGGCAGGATGTCATAGAGGCGCTGCTTGAGGCCCGAGCTGTTCGCGCCGACGGTGATCATCGCCACCGACAGCAGCCGCTTGCCGGGTCCGTAGATGGAAAGCGCCGTCGTGCCGGGCTTCTTGCCGACCACGTAGATGGAGCGGTCGGACAGCGGCAGGACGTCGGCGACATCGGGGTCGGCGATCATCAGGTCGGTGTAACGGGCCCCGACATCGAGCACTTCCGACTGGCCGGCGGGAACGATCAGTTCCTCCCGCGCCTGGGCGAAAGCGTCCGCGGGCGTCAGAACCGCCGCCCCGGCGAGCAGCAGGCCGGCAAACGCCAGTCCGCGCATGAAGGATCTGGTCCGTTGGATCAGTCCGTTCCTGGTCTCGGCGGTGTTCATCAAGCGTCGCCCCCGACTATGCGGTTTCAATTACATGCCTACGGAGTAGGTGCTGGTTTCGGTGCCCCGGGTGACCTTCACCGTCCGTCCGCCGCGACCGACGGTCGTCGGCGCCGTCACAGGCGCCGCGGTTGAAGGCATACGGAAGCCGCCAAGGTTTGCCGATGTGGTGATTAGCCGCCCACCGGGCAGCTCGTCCGAGATATGCCGCAACGCCAGCGCCACGGTGCCCAGCGACTGGGCCAGCGACAGCGACTGCGCCTGGGCCGGCGTGACTTCCAGGGTGATGGTCCGCGCCACGGTCGGCTTTTCGAGATTCTCGTTCACGTCCTGATCGACGCCGAGCACCTTGATGTTGTTGGCCAGCACCTGGGTGACGGTGACTTCCTCGCCGCCCGGGTTTGGCACCGAACGCGTCAGCAGCACGTCGACCCGGTCGCCCGGCAGGACGAAGCCGGCGACGCCCGAGACGTCGTTGGAGCGGAAGGACACGGCCCGCATGCCCGGCGTCATGGTCGCCGAAAGGTTGGCGCGGCCGCCCGCGCCGGTGATGCGGTCGGGAAGAATGGGTTCGTTGGCCACGATGGGCCGCAGCGCCCGGCGGACGCCGCCCGCGGTCGCTTCCTGCACGGTGCGGAACGAGCCGACCGGCACATAGGCTTTAGGGAAGTGGGCCACCTTCAGGACGCTGGGCGTCAGCGCGACGCCGCGGCCGATGGGTTGCGAGGCCACGACGACCGTGACCGTGTCGGTGGGTACGGCCTGCTGGGCGTCCGCCGCCTGCTGCCGTCCGAGATAGGATCTTGTGAGGAACACTGCCGCCAGACCCAACAGGGCCGCCACGATCAAAGTGATGATGGTGCGGATCGGCATCGGTTCGTCCCCCGAACATCTTTAAGCAAATATATTATCAGGAACATCGCAGTTTACCCAGAGGGTTCCGCGATGTTCCCGATAGAAAGCGTTACTCGTCGAGCTATCGACTGGACTGCTTATTAGCAGTTGGCAGCCGACGGGCCCGTGATGCACTTCGCCGCATCGTTCACGGAGGTGCCGACGGCGCCGCCCAGAGCGATAGCAGCCAGGGCGATGCCGGCGCCGACGATCGCGAGGATCAGGGCGTACTCGGCAGCCGAAGCGCCAGATTCTTCTTTAAGAAAAGCGATGAACTTGGTCATGGGATGACCTCCTTAAAAGATGCGGCAGCTGGAATTAGCAAGCCGTGGCGGGAGTGGTGATGCAGGCGGCCGCGTCGTTGACCGACGTGCCGACGGCGCCGCCCAGAGCGATAGCAGCGAGGGCGATGCCCGCGCCGACGATCGCGAGGATCAGGGCGTATTCAGCAGCCGACGCGCCGGCCTCTTCTTTTAGGAAAGAAACAAACTTGGTCATGGGATAACCCCCTCAGATGATCACTACTTGGGTGAGGGTCCGATTTCTCAATCAGACCGGGGGGTATCCGCTGAACAAGTCTTTGGAGGTCGCCCCTTGAGGCGATAAAAACCTCGGCATTAATGAGTTGTAAATACTAAAAAGTGGTTAATGCCTAATAGTCACCTTATTACTTAATACATTTGTACTAATTCTAATCTTGGAGCCGGAATCGTATATCTATTATGTGTAGGGCGGCCTTTGTGCCCGATCCGGGGCCTTGAGGCCTACTTTTGTCTCAGAACGGGCCAAAAAGTGCGCAATCCTGCCGCACGTGCGGCGAAATGATGCAGGCGCCCTCAGGGGAATGCGAAATGAACCTTTCACCGGATTTCGGTCGATATGTCGCAGTCCAGAACGGCCTTTTAGCTGTTCGGCGATCGGTCTCGACCTCATACCTGCCGTTGAAACCGCGCTGTTCCTGGTATCTGCAGGTGTAGAGGGCGCGCGCCGGGCCAGGTTGGGTGGACAAGAATTATTGACCCGGATGTAAGTATTCGTGCGCGGGGGCGGCATATGAACTCGATAAGCCGGATCGGACAGGCCGTGCTCGTGGTCCTGACCGTCTACTGCGCGCTCACCATCGACCTCATGGGCGTCATCCGGAGCGTTATCCTGAACGCTCGTTACGTCGGCGACTTCACGGTGTTCTGGACGGCGGCGCGGGTCGATCCGTCTATCATCTACGACCTCGAGGCCATCTCCCACGCACAGGCGCCGTTGCTGGGCGGCGACTTCGGCGCGCGGCCGTTCGTGAATCCGCCGTCGTTCCTGCCCTGGCTGGAGCCGTTCAGCTGGCTGCCGTTCTATCCCGCGTTCGCGCTGTGGACGCTGCTCGGCCTGACGGCCTTCGTCGCGGCGGCCAGGCGGTTTGTGGACTGGAATCACATCCCCCTCATCCTGGTCGCGCCGCCGCTGGTGCTCGCGGTCGTCGCTGGCCAGGTCAGCTTCTTCGTCGCCGCGCTCGCGATCTTCGCCATCACGCAGCTGGAAAAGCGGCCGATCCTCGCCGGTGCGTTGCTGGCGCTGGCGGCGACCATCAAGCCGCAGACCATCCTGCTCGCGCCGCTGGCGCTGATCGCGGGCGGTTACTGGCGGGCGCTCATTTCGACGCTCGTCACCGGTGCGGCGATCGGCGGCGTCTGCGTGCTGCTGCAGGGACCGCAGCTCTGGCTCGACTGGGTCCAGGCCGTGACCGGCTTCACCGACATCGCCAAGCGCTATTACCTGATGCGGCGCGGTGGCACGCCGTCGAACCTCATGTACCTGCTGGGCGTCACAGGTCCGGTCGCGGAGATCTTCATCTGGACGATGCGGGCCTTCGGGGTCGCGCTCGTCATCGCTGTTTTCCGCGCCCCGCGCGATGACCTGAACCGCGTCACGGCCCTCTTCGCCGGGAGCCTGCTCTGCATCCCCTACGCCATGCCCTACGAGACCATCGCGCTGCTGATCCCGGCGGCCGTGTGGTTGCTCGGCAAGGACCGCCGCTGGTGGTTGCCGGGTTTCCTCATGCTGTCGCAACTGCTCCTGCCGCTCGGCGTCATCGTCATGGCGGCGGGGTCGTTCGTCCGCTCGGGCGCGTGGCGGAGCGTTCAGACCCTTCTCCCCTTGCGGGAGAAGAGCGCCTAGTTCTCCCTCCCCTTCATGGGGAGGGAAGATGGCGAAGCCATCGGGTGGGGGAGTCTCGCCACGGCCCCACCCGTCGGCCTTCGGCCGCCACCCTCCCCATGAAGGGGAGGGAGAACTCACAACTTATCCGCCCCTCCTGATCTACCCCCACGATCACCTCACCCCGCCGCATGGGGAGGGCGTTCGGATCCAGCCCAAACGAGCGGTGGCGGTGCGGCCGAGCGGGGTCTCGCTGGCGGTGGAGCCTGGCAGGGTCTTATCCCGGGGCGCTCGACGCGGCGGGTTCTAGCAGCGCGGGTGACGCAAACCCGCGTATCGGATGGGCTGGAAAACCCGTCCGCCCGTCCGGGGCGGCAAGGTGAAAGGCTGAATGAAGCCTGCGCGCCGTGCGCTCCGGGAAAACGGTCCGCGCGGAGCGGCGGTCCAACGCCGAAACGCTGCTCAATACCTCACGGCCTCCGGGCGAAAGCCCGCCGCTCCGCGCCCTCCCTATCAACTCACGTCGTAAGACGGTGGGCGGATGACTCATTCCCTTCCGCTCATTCCCGCGAAAGCGGGGACCCAGGCTTTTTATGACGGCCCGGCGCTCTACGATAACAAACCTGGGTCCCCGCTTTCGCGGGGATGAGCGGGTTAGCTTGCCGCCCGCTTCCACAGCGGCTTTGGCGAAATGATCAGCGAGCGCGAGGCGATGGTCGTCGTGGCGACCGTGCAGCCGGCCATCAGGGCCCAGGCGACGGCGTGCTGCCAGATCGCCAGCTGCCCGGGCTCGGTCAGCAGCAGCATGAACGGCGTCACCGGCGGAACCCACATCAGCCAGGCCAGCTGCTGGCCGAAGCCCACCACCGAACCCATGGCCAGGAAGAAGATCACCACCAGCAGCCCGAACACCGGGCGCGACAGGTTCTGGGCGCTCGGCAGGTCCTTGGCGAAGGCCCCGATGCTGACCAGCGCCGAGCCGTAGAGCAGGAAGGCCATCACATAGATCGCCGCCGCATAACCCACCGCCGCCGGCGTGTTCAGCGCCGCCAGCATCGAGGGCGCGGCCCCCAGCGGCGTGGCGGCCATCGCCGCGGCCGAGCCCAGCCAGGTCGTCAGCACCAGCAGCGACACGGCGCCCACGCCCAGCATCTTGCCGAACACGATCTCCGACGGCCGCGCGCTCGCCAGCAGGTGCTCCAGCGCCCGGTTGGCCCGCTCGCGCACCACCGACTGCAGCAGCATGCCGAGCGCGCCCACCAGCGTCATCCACAGCAGGAACACCGGCGCGAACCGGGTCAGCGCTTCGGGCGGCCCGGAAAGCGACGGCAGTTTCGGCAACGCCATGCGGGCCGGCGGGGCAGGGGGCTCCAGGCCCGCGGCCTTCATCTGCTCGGCCATCTTCATGGCGTGCAGGTCGCGTTCCAGGATCGCCCGCTCGACCCGGCTGAGCGGCGCGCCTTCGGCCACCTGGAGCTGGCCGTCGACGATGGAGACGTCGGCCCTGGCCGCCTCGTCGGGCGCGGCGAGCTTCAGCCGCATGCCCTGCAGGGCAGATGCCTCATCCAGCGACGCCTGCGCGATCTCGGCGACTTCCTGGCGGTCGGTGCGGATGCTGATGACCCGGTCGGCCGGCCCCTTGTTCACCCCGCCCAGCGCCAGCGCGACCAGCACCATCAAGAGCGGCCCCATGGCCAGCGCCATCCAGAAGCTGGCGGTGGAAGCGTAGGCCTTGAACTCACGTTCCGCGATCAGCAGCACGCGCCACATCAGGCGACGCTCCGCTCATCCATCTCGTGAGCCCACAGCGCGGACTCCAGGTCCGCCTCGATCGGCTTGAAGTCGAAGATGCGCGCGCCCCGCATGGCCAGCGCTCGCATCAGCACCGTGTGCGTCACGCTGGGCGGCAGCAGGACGCGCCAGCGCACCGCGCCCATGGCCGCGCCGGTCATGGCCTCGGCCTCGCCGCCCACGTCGGCGGCGGCGGCGAGAACCTTGTCGTCGTCGGCGGAGACGACATAGGCGCCGTGCCGCCCTCCGCTCTGCGCCGCTTCGGCGACTGGACCTTCGAAAACCGTCCGCCCCCGCGACAGGATCACGACACTGTCGCAGAGCTCCTCGGCGTAGGCGATGGCGTGGGTGGAGAACAGGATCGAACCGCCCTTGGCGCGAAACTCGGCGAACATCGCCCGCAGCTCGGCCTGGGCGATCGGGTCGAGGCCGGAGAACGGCTCGTCCAGGATCAGCAGCGCGGGATCGTGCGCCAGCGCGCAGAGGATCTGCACCCGCTGGGCGTTGCCCTTGGAGAGTTCGCCGATGCGAGTGGTCTCGCGGCCGGCCAGGCCGATGCGGGCCAGCAGCGCGTCGGCTCTTTCATACGCGCGCGCGCGCGGCGTCCCGCGCAAGCGCGCGTGAAAGGCGATGGCGTCCCGGGCCCGGTCGCGCGGGGCGAGGCCGCGCTCCTCCGGCAGGAAGCCCAGAGGCATGCGGGCGCGGAAGGAGGCGCGCTGGCCGAAAATCTCGATCTCGCCGGCGTCGGGCTCGGAGAGGCCCAGGATGCAGCGCAGCGTCGTCGACTTGCCCGCGCCGTTGACGCCGATGAAGCCGGTGATCTGGCCGGGGAGAACGGAGAAGCTGACGTCGGTCACGCCGCGTCCGCCGGCATACTGCTTGGCGAGGTGCTCTACGCGAAGGGCGGGTTCGACGCTGCTCATCCCGCCATTTGGGCCGATCTAGGTTTATCAGCTGCTAACCGAGAGGGTGATTTCTCACTCTATAAATATATTAGCAAGCTTGACCATGCGACAAGTTGGCGCTGCGGCCATCTGGCAGGCTTAACTTCACCAATTCGGGTATTTACAATCATACAAATTGACTAATTTGTCTCGCCAACTGCGTCATTTCGCCGTCCTGCGCATAATCTATATGATTAATAATAGTATAACGAGGACAAAGCGTTCATAGTAGGTCCCGAGATAGAGGGAAGGGGCTGGAATTGCTTCCACTACAATCAAACCAGACGGCGCTCGACAGCGGCCGTGGCCAGATGGGCTGGGCCGCGTTTGAATCCGACGCGGCCTCTGAAGTTCTGAACCTGTTGAGCGTCGGCTTCGTCCTGACCAACGGCTCCGGCCAGATCGTCTCCGTCAACAGCGCGGGCGCTCATTACCTGAGCACCGCCGACGGCTTGTTTGACGACAAGGGCGTCCTGTGCGCGGAAACGGCCGCGGACACCATGTCGCTGCGCCAGTGCATTCGTGAAGCCGTCGAAAGCGGCGGCTCCGGCACGCTGTTGATCCGCCGCTCGCGCGAGATCCGGCCGCACGCCGTGGGCATCCGCCCCCTCCGCTCCAACGGCCAGGTGCTGGCGCTGGTCGTCATCCAGGACAACGGCCAGAAGTCTCCGGCCTATGTCGAGCGGGTGCGGGCGATGTATCGCCTGGCGCCGGCCGAGGCCGATATCGTCGTGCAGCTGGCGCTCGGCGCCGACCTGCCCGAAATCGCGGCTTCGCGCGGCGTGAAGATCAACACGATCCGCACGCAGATGGCCTCGGCGATGGTCAAGGTCGGCGTCCGCCGGCAGGCCGAGCTGGTGGCCGCGATCGCCGGCCTCAACGTTCTGGCCTAAGCATCGGCAGGTAATGTTGCGCGGCTTCCCATGCGCTCTTCTGAAGACCGGACGGGAAGTTTAGTAGGCGATGGATCCTCGCCGATACCCGTGCACCCAGGCGTGTCCGGAGCTGAACGTCATGATCGGCCGGTAGCCGAGAACCTGCTCCGACCGGCGCAACTGGTCCCCGACGCTGTCGAGGACCCACAGGGTCTCGCCGTCACGGACAGCCAGCACGGCATGGTCGATGGCGCGGCTCTCGTCCTTCAGCACGACCAGATAAAGATCGCTCCGACTTATCCCCGCGGCTTCCAGCAGCTGCATCTTGGCGATCGCGAAATCCTCGCAATCGCCCCGTTTGCGGGCGAAGGCTTCCTCGATGCTGGCCCAGTAATCGTCCCGACCATAGATATCCTCGTCGTAGCCGGACGCCAGCTGTCGGTTGACCCAGGTATTCACGGCCGTCAGTTGGTCGCGCCGGGGCATACCGGCGATGCGCCGGACGAGCGCGTTCCAGGGACCGTCGTTGGGCGGCCAGGCGATCGTCTCCAGCCGGCGAGCCTGCATATTGGCCGCTTCGCTGCCGGACAGCAGCGCGATCGAACCGAAAATATTGGGCGGCGAGGGTTTCGGCGCGACGTAGGCCGGATCGAGCACGGTCCCGATGAGATCCGCCATCGGATCTGCCGCGTCCGGCTCGGCGGGCGCGCCCTCGATGGGCGGCAGGGCGGCGGACATGATGTCCCCATCCGCCTGCGCGGTCAGCGGCGCGGCGAGCACGGCGATCGCCGCAAGGCATGTTCGCCCGAAATTCAAATGGATCCCCAACGCTTGTCGTTGGCGGCGCAGCCTGCCGCGATTTGGGGGTGTGCGACAGGGAAAAGGCCGGTTTACGGCCGTGGAGCGCGCCGATGCGCCTGAAACTCCGCGACGAAGCCTCCCGGCTGCTGCTGGCAGCGGTCCTGTTCGGCGCCGGGGCGTCCGCGGCCCAGGATTATCCGGCCAGCACCGAAACGCCGGTGCTGAGCGCCTGGCTGGGCGACAGCACCAACATCGCGCCGTCGACCGTCGTCACGGTGACGCCGGAGCTGGTGGTCGCCATCGTCGGCAAGACGACGCCGGCGACGCCCGGCGGCCCGGTGCGGCTCACTCTGCGGGAAGAAGTCATCGCGCCGGGCTATGTCGACACCGTCGGCGGCCGCTCGAGCCTGATGTCGATGGAAATCCATTGCGAGGAGCGCCGCATCCGCATGGACGAGCGGCGTCTCTATTCGGGGCTGAATCTGACGGGCGTCGTGGAAATGACCGACCCCTCCGCGGAATGGGTTCGCATTCCCGAAGGCTCGATCATGGACGACGTCGCGCGCGCCGCCTGCGAGGCCGAATTTCCCTGGCCGCTGGCAAGACCGGCGACGCCGAATATTGCGGTGGCGGCGTTAAGCGCGCCCCCGTCGGTTCTTCCACCCGGTCCGGACGCCAAGCTGGCGCCTGACGAGCCCGCCGAAGAGAAAATCGCGGTCGTCGAAACCGCACCCGTTCCAGAGCCGACTATCCCTGTTGTGGAAACGGCCGTCGAGCCGCCGCCGCCTCAGGAAGAACCGCTCGCCGCCGAGGTGGTGGTGGCGACGGAAACTGCAATTCCGCCGGAAATGGACATTCCAGTTTCGGCCCCTGAGCCTATTGCCGCGCCGGCCGAGCCGCCGGCCCCGGAAATCGAGCCTTCGCCCGAGCCGCAGCCGTTGCTTTCGCAAGACATCGAGGCCGCTCCGCCCCCTCCGGAAGAACCGGTAGCGGTCGAGACCTCGCCCGAAGCGGAGATTCCACCGCCGCCGGAGCAATTTACGGCCGTGGAGCCGGCTGAAACGTCGCCCTCGATCGAGCACGAACCGGCCGTTCCGGCGGAAGCCGAAATCGCACCGCCGCCGGTCGAAATGGCGTTGCAGGCTATCCCCGAGCGGGGGCCTGACCCTGACCCGGAAATCACCGCGCCACTGCCGGCCGGCCCCGTTTTCGCGGCCCAGATCGGCGCCTACGAAACCCGGGAAATGGCGGAAGACGCATGGGCGGATTTTTCCGCCAAGCGGCCGGTCCTGGTTGAGGGCCTGACCTTCGAAATTCAGCCCGCGCGAGTGAAGGGCAAGAACTGGCATCGAGGCCTGGTCGGCCGCTTCGCCACCCGCCGCGAGGCGGTGGCCTTTTGCACCGCCATCGCGGGCGGCGAGTACGGCTGCATCCTCCGTACGCTGACGGACTAAATCGGCTTCTTTTGTAACTGGAGACCGCGCCCTCTACGGGCGTGCGGGTGCGTCATCCCGCCTCATGCAATTTAATTAATAAAGAATTAATTGAGAAAACACATCAAGTAAAAACAATTAAAATTACTAGTCTTCGCGCGGGCCAATTGCGACAAACTAGCGCAAGGTCAGCAAAAATCGTGAAGGGAAACATAAAAAGTTTAGTTAATTTTCAAGAATGCTATTGCCAAGGTCCTTTTTGAGGGTGTTTTTTCTCATCCAAACAGGGTGGGGCGCTCTCTAAAACATGCGTCGTCCACCCGACTAAAGCAGGTGGGCTAACATGCGCGTCGAAACTCCAGCGGCTTCCGCGAATTCCGTTAACGCTTCAGAGCAAGCGAAAACCGGCGCCGAAGGCGTTCAGGTGGCCGCTCTGGATGTGGCGAATGCCGCCGCACAGGCGAAGGCGCCCGTGGCCATTCAGGCGAACGCTATCCGCGTGACCCCGGGGCCCGACGGAACGGTCACCCTGCCAGAGGGAGTTTCCCTGGAGCAGATCGCCGTCGCCGGCCGCGACCTGGTCATCCAGCTGCCTAACGGCGAACAGATCATCATCGAAGACGGCGCGGTTTATGTCCCGCAGCTCGTCATCGGCGGCGTCGAAATTCCGGCCGTAAACCTGGCCGCCCTGCTGATTGGCAATGAACCTCAACCGGCCGCCGGCGGCCCGCAAAGCTCAGGCGGCAATTTCGCCGTTGAAGTCGGCGATATCGGCCCCGGCATCGGCATCGGCAACCTGCTGCCGCCGACCGCGCTCGAATTTACGCCGCCTGAATTCGAAGAAGTCTATCCGGCCGTCGAAGACGACGAGCCGTCCGTCATCATCTTCCCGGACGACCAGCCGGGCGCGCCCAACGTGACCCAGACGACCTCCGACGCCGGGTTGCCGGGCGGTTCGGACGAGGGCTCGGGTTCCAACCAGACCAGCGGCACGATCACCTTCCACTCCGGCGACACGCCGGCGACCGTCACGATCAACGGCGTGCACGCCGCCCCGGGCGCGATCATCCCGTCCGAACACGGCTATCTCGAGATCATCTCTGTCAACAACGGCAACAGCCCGGACGGATTCGTCGAATACATCTTCGTGCAGACTGAAAACGTTCTGCACCCGCCCGGCTCGAACGACGTCTTCGAGGAAATCTTCGAAGTCGTGGTCACCGACGCCGATGGCGACGTCGCCACGGGCAGTCTGACCATCAATATCCTGGACGACTTCCCGGAAGCTCACGCGGACGCGGATAGCGTCGCCGAACACGGCCCAACCGTCGCCAACGGCAACGTCATGACGGGCGTGGGCGGCAATGACGCCAACAACACCGACGGCGTCGCCGACTTCCAGGGCGCCGACGACGACGTGATGGTGACCGGCGTGGTCGCCGGCTCGGTCAGCTCGGCTTCGGGCAGCGTCGGGACGACGGTCCAGGGCCAGTACGGCACGCTCGTGATCAACGCGAATGGCTCGTACACCTACACGCTGAATTCCGAACATTCGGCGGTGAACGCGCTCGACAGCGGCGAAACGCTGAGCGACGTCTTCACCTATACGATCACGGACGCTGACGCCGACACCTCGTCGACCCAGCTGACCATCACCATCAACGGCGCCAACGACGCCCCGGTGGCCAACCCGGACACCAACTGGGTGCTGGACGTCACGTCGGCTCCGACCGCCACGACGACCGGCAACGTGCTGCAGTCGATCAACCACCCCGGCGCGCCGTCGGGCAGCTTTGCCGACCAGGCCGATACCGACGTGGATGTGGAAACGCTGACGGTCACCACGACCGGCCCGTTCCCCGGCACGTACGGCACCCTGCAGCTCAACGCCGACGGCAGCTACACCTACACGCTCAACGCCAACAACGCGGCGGTGAACGCGCTGGATACCGGCGAGACGCTGACCGAGACCTTCAACTATACTGCCTCGGACGGCACGGCCTCGGCCAACGCGACGCTGACCATCACCATCTTCGGCACGAACGACGCGCCGGTGGCCAACGCCGACACCAACTGGGCCCAGGAAGATGTGGCTCAGCAGGCTTCGGGTAACGTCCTCGACACCATCAACCACCCCGGCGCGCCCTCCGGCACGTTCGGCGACGTGGCTGACACGGATGTCGACGTCGAGAACCTGACGGTCACCACGACCGGCTCGTTCCCCGGCACGTACGGCACGCTCGTGCTGAA
>CAMLRH010000024.1 GCA_946482375.1 uncultured Caulobacteraceae bacterium
GCCTCGGCCGCGGCCCGTTCGGCGTCGTAGACGGCCAGCTCGGCGGGCCGCTGGCCCTTGCGGGCGTCGGCGGCCTGGGCCCGGGCGGCTGCGAGCGCGCCGGCGGCCTGCTGGCGTTGGGCGACCAGCGGACCCGCGTCGATGGCGAACAGCGGCTGACCCGGCTCCACGCGCTGGCCCCGCTCCACCGAGACCGAACTGACCGTGCCGGGCACGGCGGCGGAGAGGTAGAGGGGCTCGCCCTCCACATAGCCGGAATGCAGGTAAGGCGAGCGAGTTTGAGGGCCCCAAGCATACCAGCCGATGGCGCCCACGGCGACGACCACGGCGACGACGATGAGGTTTCTGCGGGTGCGACGCTTCATGGGATCAGACCTTCTAGCGCGGTTTCGATGTGCTGCTCGGCAATGGCCTTGAGGTCGAAGGAGGGGACGCCGACCGGGGCGAAGACCTCGCGCCAGAGCACGCCGGTCAGCACCGGGCCGACAAGCGAGAAGGCGTGGATGCGCGGATCGCCGGGGCGGACCTCGCCCTTCGCCTGCGCCTGCTCGATGTGCCGGGCGGCAAGACCAAGCGCGCGGCTGACGACGTCCTCGTGCCAGATGAGGGCAAGGTCGGGGAAGTTGCCGGACTCGGCGATAACCATCTTGGCCACCGAGCCCAGCTGGCTGGTGGCCATCACTTCGGTCAGCACGCTCAGCATCACCCGCGCAGTGGAGGAAAACGGCAGATCGACGCCGGCGACGGCGGCCTCCACGACGGCGAGATTGGGGGTCACCGCATCACGCACGACGGCGCGAAACAGGTCCTGCTTGGTTGCGAAGTAGAGGTAGATGACGCCCTTACTGACGCCCGCTCGCCGGGCGATGTCGTCGGTGCGGGCTGCAGCGAAGCCCCGCTCTGCGAAGACCTCCAGCGCCGCGGCGACAATCTCGCCGGGCCGCGCTTCCTTGCGCCTGCGCCACTTCGGACTGGGTCGCGACATCCGGCCGCTCCATGAAATAACTGACGGGTCAGTTAGTAAGATGGACTGACGTGGCTGTCCAGCGAAAATGCGGGGTGACATGGGTGTCCGCCTCTCAGCCGGGAGCCGGCAGTGGGAGGACCTTCCCGGGGTTGAGCACCGACGTGGGGTCGAGAGCCTGCTTGAGCCGTCGCATCAAGGCGATTTCTTCGGCGGAACGCGTCAGGTTCAGGAAATCCCGCTTTTGCAGGCCAACCCCATGCTCGGCTGAAACCGATCCGCCAAGCGGCTCCAGCGGGCCGTAGATCATCTCCTCTACAGCGCGGCGGGTTCCCGGCTCGAAATCCGCCAGTCGCGCCACCAGGTGAAGGTTGCCGTCGCCCAGGTGACCGAACACCGCAGGTGCTCCGAGGTCGGGCCATTTCGTCTCGAACGCCGCGCAGACGCCCGCCACATACGCGTCCATGGCGCCGATCGGCAGGCTGACGTCGAAGGCGGCGACCAGCCCGTTGCGGGCGGTCTGGAAGACGTCGTCCCGCAGCGCCCACATCGCCTCGCGCTGGGCCTTGGACGCGGCGATGGCGGCGTCGGCCACCTCGCCGCTCTCCAGGGCCTCGCCCAACACCGCCTGGAACCGTTCGGCGTCCCTGTCGGGCTCGGGGCCGAGCGTCTCGACCAGCACATAATAGGCGTGGCGCCCGGCGAGCGGAGAGCGCCCCCGCGCAGGCTCCGTCGTCACCAGGTCGTAAAAGCTCGGCCACATCACCTCGAAGGCCGAGAGCGCGCCGCCCAGGTCCCGTTCCAGGCGGCGCAGCAGCGCCGGTAAGGCCGAGAATCGCTCGACGCCGAGAATGGCCGTGTCCTGGCTGGCCGGCGCGGGCCGCAGGCGAAGCACGGCGCGGGTGACCACCCCCAGCGTCCCCTCCGAGCCGATGAACAGCTGCTTGAGGTCGTAGCCCGCGTTGTCCTTGAGCAGCGGGCTCATCGCCGAAATGACGGTCCCGTCCGCGAGCACGGCCTCCACGCCAAGCACCATATCGCGCATCATGCCATAGCGCAGGACGCGGTTGCCGCCGGCGTTCGTGGCGATGTTGCCGCCGATAGTCGCCATGCCGCGCGCGCCGAGGTCGAGCGGCAGGAACAGCTTCTCCCTTTCGGCCGCTTCGCAGGCGTTCTGCAGAATGCAGCCCGCCTGCACCGTCATGGTCGCCGCCGTTGCGTCGATCTCCTCGATGGCGGTCATATGCTCAAGTGACAGGGCAAGCGCGCCCGTGGCGGCGCAGCCGTCGACCAGGCCCGAACGCCCTCCCCAGGGGACCACCGAAACGCCCGCAGCGGAAGCCTCGCGCAGGATCGCGGCGACGGCTTCGGTGGACCTTGGCAGCAGCACGGCCAGCGGCGCGCCCAGGTTGGTCCAGGGGCTGTGGTAACGGTCGCTGATCGCATCGCCCGTTAGCACGGCGTCGGCGCCGAGCGCCGCCGTCAACCTGGCGATGAGTGCTTGCATGTTCCCCTCCGTTGCGGCCGCAAGCTAGCGCAGACGCTCGTCGGTTGAATTGCGGTGCATCAAGTCGGGACGCCGGTCTTTCACCTAAGACCGCGACACAGGCTTCATCGACGCGCGAAGGGAGACGCTTGTGACAGCACGGCTGACGACGCCTCCGGGCGACGGGCGGGGGACGATCCGGCTTAGCAACCGGGGCTTCGACCCCGGCGCGCTGCTGACCGCATTCTGCGCCGGGCGGGCCGAAACCGGGGCGGTCGTCAGCTTCACGGGCCTGGCGCGGGCCGAGACGGGCAGGTCCCTTGCGCTGGAGCTCGAGGCCTATCCCGGCTTCACCGAACAGGAGATCGGCCGCATCGCCGAGACGGCGCGGAGCCGTTTCGGCCTCGACGACTTCGCCATCCTGCACCGGGTTGGAAAGATGGCGCCGGGAGAGCCGATCGTGTTCGTCGCCGTCGCCGCTGCCCCCCGACGGGCGGCCTTCGAAGCCTGCGACTTCCGGATGGACTACTTGAAGAGCCGCGCTCCCTTCTGGAAGAAGGAGATCGGCCCCGAAGGCGCTCGCTGGGTCGAGCCGCGGCCCGAGGACCACGCCGACGTTGCCCGCTGGGAGACCTGACCATGCGCCTCACCCATATCGACGACTCCGGCCGCGCCAACATGGTCGACGTCTCCGACAAGGCGGTCACCACGCGCAAGGCCGTGGCCGAGGGCCGGGTGCGGATGTCGGCGCAGACGCTGGCCCTGGCGCTTTCCGGCGACGCCAAGAAGGGGGACGTACGGGCGACCGCGGAGCTGGCCGGGATCATGGCCGCCAAGCGCACGTCCGACCTGATCCCACTATGCCATCCGCTGGCGCTGTCGAAGGTCGAGGTGCGGATGGAGCCCGCGGAGGACGGCCTGCGCGTCACGGCACGGGTGAAGACCAGCGGCCGGACGGGGGTGGAGATGGAGGCGCTGACCGCCGTCTCGGTCGCCTGCCTAACCGTCTATGACATGCTCAAGGCCGCTGACAAAGGGATGACCATCGAGGCCGTGCAACTGGTTTCCAAGTCCGGCGGAAAGTCCGGCGACTGGGTCCGTGGCTGAACCGGCGGACCTGTGCCCGAGCTCCTGAACGCCGACATCTTTCTGGCGCTGTGCATGATGGCGGCGGCGGTGCTCTATACGAGCGTCGGCCACGGGGGCGCCTCGGCCTACATCGCCCTGATGGCCCTGTTCGGCGTCGAGACGCCGGTGATCCGGCCGACGGCGCTTGTTCTCAACCTCATCGTTTCGGGGCTGGGGTCGTGGCGCTTCAGCCGGGCGGGGCTGTTCCGCTGGCGGACCCTGTGGCCGTTCCTGCTCGGCTCGCTGCCCATGGCCTTCCTCGGCGGCGCCCTGCACGTGCCGGGCGATATCTACCGGCCACTGGTCGGCGTCGTGCTGCTGCTCTCGGCAGGCCGCCTGCTCTGGCCTGGCGAGCTGCCCGCCGCCCGCGCGTGGCGCGACCCCCCGGTGTGGCTGGGTATACCCGCCGGCGCGGCGATCGGCCTGCTCTCGGGCCTGACCGGGACGGGGGGCGGGATCTTCCTGTCGCCGCTGCTGATGTTCTGCGGCTGGTCGGCGCCCAAGCCGGCGTCGGGCGTGGCGGCCGTGTTCATCCTCGCCAACTCGGCGGCGGGCCTGATCGGCAACCTGACCTCGGTGCGGCAACTTCCGGCGGAGCTGCCGATGTTCGCCGGGGCGGTGGTGGTCGGCGCGCTGATCGGCGCGACGCTCGGCATCCGCCTGCCGCAAGGCGTCATCCTCAAGGTGTTAGGCCTGGTGCTGCTCGTCGCGGCCTTCAAGCTGATCGCCGCGTGGTAGCGGGGCGCTCGGGATCGTAGAAGCGCGCCATGACGCCATGATCGACCAGCTCGGCGGGCATCGGGTCCCCCAGGAGGATCGCCGCCGCCATCCGCCCCAGCGCCGGGGCGGCCTGGATGCCGAAACCGCCCAGTCCGGCAATCCAGAAGAAGCCCGGATGGTCCCGCGACCAGCCCACGACCGGCGCGCGGTCGGCGGCGAACGTCCTCAGGCCCGCCCAGCGATAGCGCACCCTGGCGACAGCGTGGTCGCAGGCCTTCTCCAGCCGCGCCATGGCCCGCGCCACATCCAGGTCATCGGGCTGGGCGTCGCGCGGTTCGCTCAGCGTTTCGTCGGCGGGCGTGACCAGCAGGCGCCCGGAGAAGGGGCGGAAGTAGAACCGCTCGTCCACATCCTTGACCACCGGCCAGCCGCCGAAACCCGGTGAAGCGGGGGGATCGACCAGGACCACCGTACGCCGCAGGGGCGTAAGTCCGAGCGGCGCCAGTCCGGCCGCGACCGCCACGTCGTCGGCCCACGCGCCGGCGGCGTTGACGAGGATCGGCGCGCGCCAGACCTGCCCGGCCGCCGAGACCTCCCAGAACGGCCCTACACGACCGATCCGCAGCTCGCCCAGCGCCGTCAGGATTTCCGCGCCGCCCGCCCGCGCCATCGCGACGAAGCGGGCGTGGAGGCGGGCGACGTCGATGTCGCCGGCGTCTGTCTCCAGAAGGGCGGCGTGGGCTGCTTCCGGGCGCAGGATCGGGACCCGCCGCCGCGCCTCAACGCCGCTCAGAGGCCTTAGCCGCGGATGCTCGGCCGCCAGCGCGCCGAGGACGTCGAGCTGCTCTCGACGGGCCACATGCAAGGCGGCTCGCGGGGCCAGCAGGGATCCGACGAATCCGCCGGGCGGATCGGTGAGGAAGGGTCGGCTGGCGAGGGTCAACGGCCGCACCGCCGCGCCGCCGTAGCTTGGCAGCCACATCGCCGCCGACCGCCCGGTCGCGTGAACGGCCAGCGCCGGCTCGCGTTCGAGCAACGCTATTCGGCGGCGGCCGGCCAGATGGGCGGCGACGGCCGCGCCCGCCATTCCGCCCCCGAGCACCAGCGCGTCGAAGCGGTTCATCGACACCCCGCCGGCTGCATTCCGGCCAGCCCTTGGAGGTAGCCGTTGACCAGCGCGCCCGGCGGCCCGGCCGCGCTCACCGCCGCACGCAGCGCCTCTGGCTCGATCACGCCGTCGGCGAAGCGGCGGAAGGCCTGGCTGACGGCGACCATGTCGCCGGTATGCGGCGAGAGCCTCAGCGCGTGCACCCCGGCCGCCCTCAGCACGTCGCGCGGCGTGTCGGCCAGCTGTACAGCGTGCGAGAGCGTCTGCACCCCGTTGATCGCCAGGAAGGGTTCGCCCTCCAGCGTGTGGATCGCCATACCGTCCGGATCGCGTTCGCAGATGAACTGGCAGGCGTCCTTATGCAGCCCGTGGGCGCGGGCATGGTAGCAGCGCCCCGACAGGGCCAGCGGTAGCCGCCCGTAGGCGAACACCTCGATCTCGAGGCCGGGGCAGGCGGCGGCGATGGCGGCTACCCCGGCCAGCGGCAGCTCGACGTTGGCGCACAGCCGCACGCAACCGCGCCCGATCAGCTCGCGGGCCGCCGCCTCGTTGTAGATGTTGAGCAGCGGCCCGGCGACGAAGCTGGTTCCAGCCTGAAGGTGCGCCAGGCCTGAGATGTCGTTGAGCTCGACGAGGGAGGCGGCGGCGATGAGGCCGCGGGCGAGCCGCCCCTCGCGCGGGGTGGCGGGCAGGGCGGGGGAAGACCAGACGACCGTCTTGCCGGCCCGCTCCAGCCGCTCGGCGGCCTCGGCCAGCGCCGCGCCGAGCAGCGGCGCGCGCTTTCCGCAGACCACTTCGCCTAGATAAACGCGGCCGACCGGCGTCTCGTCGGCGACGCGGGCGTAGAAGTCGCGCGCCCGTCCCGGCGTCCAGTTGAACAGCAGCGGCCCCAGGGTCAGTTCGATGGCGGCGCTCATCGCCACCTCTTGCGGTAGGCGCCCGCCGTCTCGCGTCCGCCCTCGGCCAGGTCCGACAGCCGCCGCGCGAAGGGCGCGGTGTCCAGGCCGTGGTCGAGCGCGTCGATGGCCGCCCGGAAGGTGGCGGCCACACGCGCCACGTAAGCCTTGCCGCGCTGGCGGCCTTCGACCTTGACGGCCCGCACGCCGCCGGCGCGCAACTCGCGCAGCAGCGCCATGGCGTTGAGGCTGACCGGCTCCTCGAACAGGTAGGACACCTCGCCCCCGGCCTCGAAACGGCCCTTGCAGAGCGTCGGGTAGCCGGCCGCCTCGCCGGGACTGAAACGGTCGATGGCCAGCCCGGCCAGGCGGGGCGTCAGCGCCGCCTCCGTACGTTCGAAGACCACCGCCTCGGGAGGGGAGCAGACGCCCGACAGGTTGGGCGAACGACCGGTGGCGTAGGACGACAGCGCGCAGCGGCCCTCGGCCATCACGCACAGGCTGCCGAAGACGAAGGCTTCGATCTCGACCGGAACGCGCCGCACCAGCGCCGCGATCTCGGGGGCGGACAGGACACGGGGAAGGACCACGCGCCTGACGCCGTAGGTCTCGGCGTAGAAGGCGATGGCCTCCGGCGTGTTGGCGGCCGCCTGCACCGAGAGATGAAGCCGCTGGGCCGGATGCGCCTCCCGGGCATAGGCCAGGACCGCGAGGTCGGCGGCGATGACCGCGTGGGCGCCGGCCTCGACCGCCGTGTCGACCGACTTTCGCCAGGCGTCCGTGGCGCCGGCGCGCGCGAAGGTGTTGACAGCCACCAGCACCTTGGCCCCGCGCCGCTCCGCCCAGGCCACCGACTCCGCCAGCTCGACGGGAGAGAAGTTCAGTCCCGGGAAATTCCTGGCGTTGGTCTCGTCCTGAAGGCCGCAATAGACGCTGTCGGCGCCGGCCTCGACGGCGGCGCGCAGCATCGCCGGCGACCCCGCCGGGCAGACGAGCTCGATAGAAGCCATCAGGCGGTTGTCGTCGTCGCGCGGCGCAGCGCCGCCCGGCGCAGGTCCGCGACGGCGGCGTTGAAGAGGTCCCGCCCGAACGGCAGCCCGACAAGGTCGGCCATGCTCAGGTCGGCGGCTTCGAGGGCGTTGTGCAGCGCGACGACCGCCTCGGTGTCGCCCTCGACCCTCAGCGTGCGGCCGAAGAAGGCGGCGTCGGCGTCCAGCGAGCCATCGAACAGCTCGAGCAGCTCCAGCAGGGGACCGGAGACCGTTGCCACGTAGCGGCCCGGATCTGTGTGGCGCACCACGCGCACGCGGCCGCGCCCGGCGTCGGGCTCGAGGCTGAATGCCACCGGCAGGTCGGTGGGGGCGATTCGGAAGGCGGCTGACCGGTAGGCCCCGAGCCGGTCGACGAGGCCCCGCTGGCGCGCGGCCCGGCGCAGGGCGAGGCTGAGCAGGTGTTCGACCGGAAGCCGGAACGCGATCACGGCGTGCGCGGCGGCGCGCCGCCTCAGCCCGCCCCAGTCAGGCTCTGGGGCCGCCCAGGATCGTCTCGCCCACATGTCCACCTCTCGCACGAAGCGATACGAAGCTTCAGCCTGGGGGCGAATGACAGGAATCAAGAGCGGGGCTGACCCTTGTCATTCGGCCGGTGCTGGAGCGTGGCTACGGTTCGGGGTCGGTCGCCGCCATTCCTCCCCCCCGACGGGTGGGCGCGCCGTGCGCCACTGACACACACACGGTCGGCGCGGGCGCTGGGAGGGGAAGTCCCGGCGCCCATCCTTTATCTGCCCATGCCGGCCCGGCTGCGTTCGTCGCGGCGCGCTGCGGGCCAGCGTTCGCGTTCGGCCTTGCCCGTCATCCCGGCGATGGGCGGCATGTGGTTGTCGATCAGCTCGTTGGGCTTGGCCAGCCGCTCCAGCAACGCGGGCCGCGTGAGCGTCACCGTGGGGCCGTTCACCTCCACGCCATAGTCTCCCAGGGTGGCGAACGCGCGCGACAGGTTCTCGGGCGTCATGCCGAGCAGCGAGGCGAGCACGCGCTTCTCATGGGGCAGCGTGATCGTGGGCTCGCCGCCCTGCCGCACCCGCTGGGTGATCAGGTAGTTGGCCAGCCGCTCCACGCCGCCGCGGAGCTTGTGGTTCTTCAGCGCCCGCACCAGGCCCCGGTAGCAGCCGGACAGCTCCTGCGATACCGCGAAGCAGAACGCCGGATCGGTCTTCATTGTCCGGCGGAGCGCCTCACCGGACAACATCAGGATGTCGGACCGTTCGATGGTCCTGGCGCTCATCAGCGCATCGGCATCCAGCACCACCGCCGCCAGGATGAAGGTGGACACGGGCCGCAGGATGGCGAGCGTCGTCTCCTTGTCGTTCCAGGTGCCTTCCAGCTCCACGAGCCCGTCGAGCAGGACGTAGAGGAAGTCCACCGGATCGCCTTCCATCAGGAGGGTGGTACCGGCCGGGAACCGCTGCAGGAATGCGCCGGCGGTGACGGACCGGAAGGCGCCGTCGCTGGCCCTTGAAAACAGGGGCAAGGCTCGGACACGGGCCAGGTTTCCGTCGCTAATTGGCATTGGCTTGCTCTCCTTGGCTCCTCGTAGCTGGGGGAGCGCGTGCGCGCCTTGATCTGGATCAGATCGCCGGGTGAGCGATTGACCTTCGTCAAGCGGAGGGACGGGCAGGGTCATATGGCGGGGGCGCGGGCGACGCCACACTGTCGATCACCTGAAGCCCCCTGTCGGAAAGGATCCGCCGATGAACTTCCAACTATCCGAACGTCAGTTGCTGTGGCGAGACAGGGTGCGGGCGTTCATGGCCGAGCGGATAGAGCCGGCCGTCGCCACATACGCGGCGCAGACCCGGCGCGAGGGCGCCGAGCGGTGGAAGGTCATTCCGGTGGTCGAGGAGCTGAAGTCCCGCGCCTTTGTCGAGGGGCTGTGGAACCTCTTCCTGCCGCCCTCGGAACACGACGACGACGCCTACCGCGGAGCCGGACTGAGCAACCTCGAATATGCGCTTTGCGCCGAAGAGATGGGCCGCATCTGCTTCGCCTCGGAGGTGTTCAACTGCTCGGCGCCGGACACCGGTAACATGGAGGTTCTTCACCGCTATGGCACTGCCGACCAGAAAGCCCTTTGGCTGCGGCCGCTGATGGTCGGCGAGATCCGATCGGCCTTTCTGATGTCCGAGCCCGATGCCGCCTCATCGGACGCCACCAACATCCAGACGTCGATCCGGCGTGACGGCGACCACTACGTCATCAATGGCCGCAAGTGGTGGTCGTCTGGCGTCGGCGATCCGCGCTGCAAGGTCGCCATCGTCATGGGTAAGACCAACCCGGACGCGCCCCGCCATAAGCAGCAGTCGCAGATTCTGGTGCCGCTCGACACGCCCGGCGTCGAAGTCGTGCGGATGCTGCCGGTGTTCGGCTATGACGACGCGCCGCACGGGCACGCCGAGGTCGTGCTGCGGAATGTGCGCGTTCCGGCCGGGAACCTGATCCTGGGCGAGGGGCGCGGCTTCGAGATCGCGCAGGGCCGCCTTGGGCCGGGCCGCATCCACCACTGCATGAGGACGATTGGCGCGGCCGAGGCGGCGCTGGAGCACATGGTTGACCGGCTCTTCTCCCGCGTCGCCTTCGGCAAGCGCCTGGCCGACCAGTCGGTGTGGGAGCAGCGAATCGGCGAGGCGCGTATCGACATCGAAATGGCCCGTCTCCTCTGCCTGAGGGCCGCCGACATGATGGACTGCGGCGGGGCGCGCAGCGCGCAGCTCGAGATCGCGATGATCAAGGTCGCCGCGCCGCGCATGGCGCTGAAGGTGATCGACGACGCCATCCAGGCCCATGGCGGGGCGGGGGTGTCGGATGACTTCGGGCTGGCGCGCGCGTACGCCGGCATCCGCGCCCTGCGCATCGCTGACGGTCCCGACGAGGTGCATCTGCGCTCCATCGCGCGGCTGGAGCTTGCCAGCCGCGGTGAGCGGGTGCGCGCCTGGCGCGAGACCGCGCCGAAGACGGCCGCCTCATTCGAGTTGGCGCCGATGATGGTGGCCGCGCCGGCGCACAGTCAGCTCGTTTGAAGGGCGGCCAGCTCCTCGGGCGTGTTGGCGTTGAAGAAGGGGTCGCCGCCTTCGGCGTCCCATTCGACGACCGTGTGGCCCAGCTCCGTGGCAAAGCCTTTCAGCGACGCGCGCCCCGCCGCCGCATAGGCGGCCAACCCGGCCGCGGCGTCGGCCGGCCACAGGGCGCAGACCGGATGCAGCCGTCCCGCCGAGGCGGACACGGCCACGCGGGCGTCCGGCTCCCGGTCCAGGGCCCCCTCCAGCCGCTCGAAGAGGTTCGGCGGCAGGCGCGGCATGTCGCAGGCGATGGTCAACACCCGCCGCGCCCCCCGCGCCCGCGCATGGGCGATGGCGGACGCCAGGCCCGCCAGCGGCCCGGGGATGGCGGGATCGTCGAAGAGCACCACGGCGTCGCCGGTGTCCTTCACCTGTCCGTCATGGCGAACGGCGACGGCGGCGGCCCCGGCATACCCTCGGGCGAGGTCGAGGGCGCGGCGGCCTAGCGTGATCGGTCCCAGGCGCCGCAAGGCCTTGCCGCCGCCCATCCGCCGCCCCTCGCCGCCGGCTAGCACCACGCAGACGCGGAGGCTGCCCGTGATCACGCCGACACTTCCAGAACGACGCCGCGCCGCGCCGCCAGCCGCCGCCCCAGCGCGAGAAGGTCTTCCGCCGACAGGCGCAACCTCGCGATCGGCAGCACGACCGCGTTCTCCAGCGCCAGGTGGCGCAGCGCCTGGGCCGCGAAATTCTGCATGACCTTGCGCGCGCGCGGCTCGAGGCCCGGCGCTTTGCGCTCCAGCAGGCACGCCTCCAGGTGACCGCGGAGGGTCTGGGCCTGGGTCATGTCGGAGCGGTGCTCGGTCGATAGAAGGTCCAGCACCTGCTCCACCTCGTCCTCCGGCAGCGCCCGGCGCCGCAGCAGCGGGAACAGGTCCTCCTCCTCGTCGATCACATGCAGGGCGAGGTCGTGCCGCAGGAAGTCCAGCAGCCGGGTCACGCGATCGCCGTCGAAGGCGGTGACCGTCGCCAACTCGCCCACCAGCCGGTAGAACTGCCGCTGCCGATAGTGCTCGGCGAAGAACCAGTCCAGCGGATCCTTCATCAGGTCCTGGGGGATGTTCTCGATCTCGAGAAGTGTCGCGTAGCTCATCGCCGGGCCTCTCTAGGGATCAGTGTTTCAGCTCGAGCGTCAACCAGACCTTGGTCCGGTTGGCGAACGCGGGGTGGCCGCCGTCGAAGAAGGCCGCCTTGGCCTCCGCCATCAGGTGTTTGTTGATCGGGGCCGCGAGCAGCAGGTTGAGCTCGCGTCCGTAGCCGGTCGAGCCGTCGGCGTCGGCGAAGTCGTGCGCCGTGGCCTGCAGGCGCAGCGGGACTGCGGCATCGACGCTCAGGCCCGCCCGCAAGTTGATGTCGCGCACGCCCGCCGCCGGCGTGGTGAGGAAGACGTCGGCCCAACCCTGGAAAGCGTGCAGGGTGGCCAGCGGCGTGGCGAATCCGCGCGCCCCGTCGCCGCCCAGCCTCTCGACACCCACGCTCGCCCAGCGCGTGCCGCTCTTCAGGCCGCCGGCCAGCGCCAGGTAGTCGAGGTCGAAGCTTGTGGGGCTGTTGCGGTGGTCGGTCTGGCGGGCGTATTCGGCCTCGTAGGTCGCCGACAGCTCGCCGCCGACGGCCCGCGAGCCGGCCAGCCGCGCGCCATAGGTGGCGTTGGACTGGGCCGGCGCGTTCTCGAAGGCCATGAGAAACGCGTAGGCGCTTACCTGGCCGGCTGGTCTCTTCCAGTCGAGTTGGCCGAGGTGGGTGTCGCTGTCCCATTCCCCCTGCGGGTTGTCGTCGCCGAACACGCGGTGGATGCGGTCGAGGTAGGCATAGGTGAGGGTGACGTCCTTCCTCGGCCGCAGGTCGACGCGGAAGGCGTCGAAGGTTTGCTCGTTCTGACGAAAGCCGACGTTGCCCACGAAGCGCGCCGCGCCCAGCACCAGCCGCTGGCGTCCCAGCACGGCCCATCCGCGCGAGCCCGACCAGGAGACTTGCGCGCGGTTGAGCTCGGTTGTCTCCGGATCGGCCACCACGGCGTAGGCTGTCCGGCCGTTGGTCGTGCTGTTGTAGTCGTCGACCAGGGCCGTGACGTTCTCGGCCTCGGCCAGCGCCCTGAAGCCTCGCCAGACCGGCGTTTCGTAGCCCAGCCGGGTGCGCAAGGTCAGCGCCTGGGCGTCCTGCAAGCCGTCCTGGCTGACCGTCTCGTAGCGCAGGCGGGCATCGAGGATAAGGTCCCCGCCGGATTCCGCGGCATGGACGGGGGTGGCCGCCGCGAGAGCCGCGAGCATCGCCAGGGCCGCGAGGCGGGGGCGGGCCATCACCTCAGACCCTGCGGATGACAGTGAAGGTGCGTTTGGGCGGCTCGACCTTGGAGCGCAGCAGCGCGGCCAGGCAGGCCAGCGCAGGATCCTCGGCGCCCTGCGCGGCGGAGATCAGCTGCGTCCAGGCGTCGTCGTCGGCGCCGGAGACGAACTCGGCGACCGACGCTTGCACGAACTCCGTCGCGCCGAGGCCGGCCGCGGACGCCGCCACGGCAATCCGCTCGCCCAGCGCCGGATCCGTGGCGGCCAGCCAGGGTTCCAGACGGTCAGCGACGCGCCCTCCGGCGAGCACCTCGCCCAGCGTCAGCGACCCTCGCGCCACCGCGCCGTTCTCCCGCAGCGTCAGGGCGATGCCTCGGCTGCGCGCGTCTTCCGCCAGTTCGGCCACATAGCGGGCCGCCGCGGCGGTCCAGGCGCGGCTTTCCAGGTGCAACCTGATGCGGTCCTCGACGTACTCGAACGGCAGCTCGCGCCCTTCGATCCGCCGATCCAGGCGAAGCACGTGCCAGCCGAACCGCGATCGAACCGGCTCGGGGGCGACCTGGCCCGGAGTCAGCGCGTCCAGCGCGCGTTCAACCTCACTCACCACGTCGCCGGGGCGGAGCTGCCCGAGCGAGCCGCCCACCGCTCCCGAGGGGCAAGCCGACAGGTCGGAGGCGAGCTCGGCGAAGCTGCAGTGGCCGTTCAGCGCGGCGATGGCCCGTTCGGCGGCCGCGCGAGCGGCGGCGTCGGCGTCCGGCCTGTCGCCCTTGACCTCGATGAGGATGTGCGAGGCCTCGTAGAGCTGCGGCGAGCAGAAGCGGGCGCGCTGGGCGTCATAGACGCGTCGGCACTCTTCGGCGCCCGGCGAGGCGACGTCCACCTCGGCTTCCAGGACGGCGCGGACGAGCGCCTCCTCGGCGGTTTCCTCACGACCCTCCTCGTCGACCTCGGTCTGGGGCGCCAGACCCAGCTCGCGCCCCCGGTGCAGCAGCAGCGCCTTGATGGCCAAGGCGTGGCCGGCGGCGGCGCGGGACTCGGCGGCCGAGGCGCTTGGATGGTTCTGGACTTCCTGGGCCAGCAGGGTTTCGGGGATTTCGACCCCGTCGACGACGACGGCGCGCATGACTACTCCGCTGCCTTGAGGGTTTCAGGGAGCGGGCGCACGGCTCCTGCCGGATAGATCGGGGCCAGGGCTTCCGGACGGCGCGGCAGCGTCCGGCGCGTGCGCACCAGCTGCCAGCCGCGACGGTTCAGGTACCAGACCGGCGCCGAGAGCATGTGCACCAGCCGGGTGAAGGGGAAGACCAGCAGGATGGTCATGCCGAGCACCAGGTGCGCCTTGAACACCCAGGAGACGTCGGCGACGTGCCAGGCGACGCCGGGTTGGAAGGTGAAGACGCCCTGGGCCCAGCTCATGAACTTGACCATCTCGCCGCCGTCGAGGTGGCCGAGCGACAGCGGGATGGTGCCGAGGCCCAGGCATAGCTGCACGAGCAGCAGGATCAGGATCGCGGTGTCGCCGAAACTGGAGGTGGCGCGGATGCGCGGGTCGAACAGCCGCCGGTGCAGCAGCAACAGCCCGCCGGCCAGCATCAGCAGCCCGGCCGAACCGCCGGCGACGATGGCCAGCATCTGCTTGGCCGAGTGGCTGACGCCGAGGGTGTCGAAAACGACGATGGGCGTCAGCAGCCCGACCAGGTGGCCGCCGAAGATGACCAGGATGCCGAGGTGGAACATCACCGAGCCGGCCACCAGCTGCTTGCGGCGCAGGAGCTGCGAGGAGCCGGAGCGCCAGGTGTAGGGCTCGCGGTCGAAGCGGATCACCGAGCCGATGACCAGCACGGCCAGCGCGATGTACGGGTAGGTGCCGAACAGGAACGAGTCGAGGGTCACAGAAGCCTCCATCAGGCGGCCGCGCCGGACTTGCGCCGGGCGGCAACAGGGGTGTCGTGCATGGCCGCCACCAGGGCTTCGGCCCTGGGGCAGCCGACGTCGGCGGGGCCGAAGGTGACGGCGGTCTCGGCCCAGAGCTTGTCCATGGTCGCGAGGTCGTCGGGGTCGTCGTCGGGCTCGGCCATGATCGCCGCCAGCGCTTCGGCGTCGGCAGGGTTGCCCGCGAGAGCGGCGAGCGCGCCGAACACCGCCCGGTAGGGGCTGGCGCGCTTGTGCAGCCGCTCGCCCAGGGCGGACAGGACGTGCGCGGCTTCGCCCAGCAGGGAGGCGGCTTCGTCGTCGGGCAGCGTCGAGAGGAACTCCAGGAAAACCGGCAGGTAGTCCGGCAGTTCGTTGGCCGAGAGCTCCAGCCCCTTGCTGCGATAGAGCTCGAGCAGCGCGACCATGGCCTGGCCGCGGTCACGGCTCTCGCCATGGACGTGCTCGTAGAGGTTCAGCGACAGCGAGCGCGTGCGGTCGAACAACCACACGTAGCGCTCCTGATGCTCCAGCAGGTCGCCGGCCGAGAGGGCCTCGGCCAGCTTGCCGAGAGCACGGCGCAAGGCGCGCGGAATGCGCCCGTCGTCGGCCAGCACGGCCGCCGCGGCGGGCATCTGCTCGCGGACCGCCTCGGAGGGATAGCTGAGCAGCACCGCCAGGGCGCGATAGCTGAGAGACATGGTCTAGGCCTCCATCGGGGTCTTGGCGCGCGAGCGCTTGTTGGGGCCGAACAGGCCAAGCTCGGTGCGGCCGCCGGAGCAGTCGTTGCCGAAGGTGAAGCCGCAGGAGCCGCGCAGGTCGTAGGCGTCCTCGGCGTTCTCGCGGTGGGTCGAGGGGATGACGAAGCGGTCCTCGTAGTTGGCGATGGCCATGTAGCGGTACATGTCCTCCACCTGCGCGGCGCTCAGGCCGACCTTCTCGGCGGCCCGGTGGTCGATGCGGCCGTCGATGCTCTTGGTGCGCATAAAGCTGCGCATGGCGAGCATCCGCTCCAGCGCCTGGACGACCGGCGGCTCGTCGCCGGCGGTGAGCAGGTTGGCGAGGTATTTCACCGGGATGCGCAGCGACTTCACGTCGGGCATCTCGCCGTCCATCTCAAGCGCGCCAGCGGCAGCGGCCGACTGGATCGGCGACAGCGGCGGCACGTACCAGACCATCGGCAGCGTCCGGTATTCCGGATGCAGCGGGAAGGCGACCTTCCAGTCTATGGCCATCTTGTAGACCGGGCTCTTGCGCGCCGCCTCAAGCCAGGCCTCCGGCACGCCGTCCCTGCGGGCCTGGTCGATTACCTCGGGGTCGAAGGGGTCGAGGAAGACCTCTAGCTGGGCCTGGTAGAGGTCCTTCTCATCGGGCGTCGAAGCCGCCGCCTCGATGCGGTCGGCGTCATAGAGCAGCACGCCCAGGTAGCGGATGCGGCCCACGCAAGTTTCCGAGCAGACCGTCGGCTGGCCCACCTCGATGCGCGGGAAGCAGAAGGTGCACTTCTCCGACTTACCGGACTCCCAGTTGTAGTAGATCTTCTTGTAGGGGCAGGCCGAGACGCACATGCGCCAGCCGCGGCACTTGTCCTGGTCGATGAGGACGATGCC
>CAMLRH010000025.1 GCA_946482375.1 uncultured Caulobacteraceae bacterium
TGGGCGACCGCTTTCCCAAGGCGCGTCTCGCCACGGCTATGGCCATTTTCTCCATGGGCCAGAAGATCGGCATGGCGGCTTCCTTTACGCTGGCCGCGCTGGCGATCGTGGCGGCGGCTTCGCTCCACAGGCTCTTTCCGGAATCGGCGGCGTTCGCGCCATGGCAGATGGCCTTCCTGCTGCTGGGGGCGCCTGGGTTGCTGATCGCCCTACTGGCGTTCACGTTCCGGGAGCCGCCGCGCCGAGGCGCCAAGGCGGCGAAGTCGATCTCGGACAAGCGGCTGTTCAGCTACCTGAAGAAGGAGTGGCGGCACAGCATCCCGTTGGCGCTGGCGGTCGCCTTCATCTCGATTTGCTCCAGCGGCCTGTCGTCATGGGCGCCGGCCTACATCGGCAGGCGCTTCGATTGGGAACCCATCCAGTTCGGTCCGGCCGTCAGCCTGATCTCGCTCTTGTCGGCTTTCGCGGTCGTGGCCAAGGGCGGGATCATGGACTGGCTGTTCTCGCGCGGCATGAAAGACGCGCACGTGCGGTTCTACACCTGGCTCCTGATGCTCGGCATACCTGTCTCGGCCGTGGCGTTCATGCTGCCGAACCCTTGGTTGTTCATAGCTGCCCTGGCCTTCCTGCAGATCGTTGTCATCCCCTACATGGTCTACTTCTCGGCGACGATCCAACTGATGGCCCCGGCGCCTGTCCGAGGGCAGATGACGGGACTCTATTTCGGTCTGAGCGCGCTCATCGGCGCCGGCTTTGGCCCCCTGATTGTCGGGGCGGTGACCGATTTCGTCCTTGGCGATCCCGACAAGCTCGGCTGCTCCCTCGGCATCGTCATCACGACGGGACTGGTCGGGACCTTGCTGATGTTGCGGATCTTCCTCCGAGGGTTGAGTAGCGTTGTTCAGAAACGGGCGGAACTCGACGCATTATGAGTATGAATTCGAGAGATGGTTTTCGGTATTCCGAGACGTGGCTGCTGGGGCTGTCCACACGTGGTCCGCTGACTTAGGCGAAATCCTCTCCAACTCCCATAAGAACGGATTTCTTGAGCTGACGGGCGTGCAGTTAGCTGGCTTAAACACCAATAGAGGGGAGGTCGTCAGTGAACCACCTGTTGAGAGGATTGCTAGCTAGCGCCGCCATATGCGCCATTCCCACGTTAGCGCTGGCGCAGACCGCGGAGGGCGATGACACTCCCGCCGCCGCCACCAACGCGATCGAGGTCGGCGAGGTGGTCGTCACGGCTCAGCGCCGCGAGCAGCGGCTGCAGGAAGTGCCGATCGCCATCTCCACCGCCAGCGCGGAAGAGGTGGAAGCGATGGGTATCACCCAGACCACCGAGCTGACGCGGATCACGCCCGGCCTCGTCTTCACCCACAACGGCAACGTGGCGCAGCCGGCTATCCGGGGCGTGTCGACGAAGAACTCGTCGCCGGGCGACTCTCCGAACGTCGCCCTCTACGTGGATGGGGTCTACATTTCCAGCCAGTATTCCGGCTTTATGGACTTCAACAATATTGATCGCATTGAGGTCCTCAAAGGTCCGCAAGGCACACTCTACGGCCGCAACGCCACCGGCGGCGCGATCATCGTCGTGACCAAGACGCCCCAGGACTCCTTCTATGCCGAAGGCGAGGTTGGCTATGGCAGCTATAATCAGCTCCGCGGGCAGCTTTATCTGACAGGCCCCCTAGCCTGGGGCCTGACGGCAGACTTCGCCGCCATGTATGAGCGGGACGACGGCTATACGAAAGACATCCTTACCGGAGAAAAGCTCTGGACGAAGGATAACTACGGCTACCGCACCAAGATCCGGGCGGAACCTACCGACGATCTAGCCTTCACACTTGCCGCCGACTATTCCCGCCACTCGACGGCCGCCGGCTATGCGAACATCCCGCTGAACGGCAACACTTCGGCGGTTCGTAGCGTTGGGGCGATTTACGGTCGCGAACGCGGTGAGGTGGCGCTGAGTTCTATCCCCTTCGCCAAGAACATGAACAAGGGGCTGTCGTTCACGGCCGAGTACGATGCGGGGCCGTTCACCGTGACATCGGTAACCGCGGCGCGCGAGAACAAGAACTCGTCGCTGACCGACAACGATATGAGCCAGCTCAATCTCGCCTTCCTGAGGTTCGGCGGGCCGACGCGGACCTACACAGAGGAACTGGTGGTGACGTCAAATGGTGACGGTCCGCTCCAGTGGCTCGTCGGCGCCTTCTATGTCTTCGACAAGGCGCAGCGTAAGTTCAACATCGTCAACAGCGGCCAGACCACGAAGGCGACGCAGTGGACTGAAGCCTTCGCGCCGTATGTCGAGCTGACCTACGATTTCAATGAACATTTCAGTCTGATCGGCGGGGTCCGCTACAACTGGGAAGAACGCCAGCTGCTCAACCTCCAGCGCGGCATCGTGCGGGTCGACAACGCGACCCGCAAATGGGAGCGCACGACCTACCGGCTGACCGGGCAGTACAGGGTCGATGACGAGCTGAACTTCTACCTGACCAACAGCACCGGCTTCAAAAGCGGCGTCTACAACACTACCGCCACGGTGCAGACGCCGGTCGACCCGGAATACATCGAAGCCTGGCAACTGGGGGCGAAATCCACCAAGGGCGGCATTGGCCTCTCGGCGGAAATCTTCCAGTACGACTACACCAACCTCCAGGTGCTGCGCAGCCTCGATCCGCTGACTGGGTCGAGCAGCCTGGCCAACGCGGCTAGCGCGAAGATCAGTGGTGCGGAAGTCAGCACCTTCGGTCGTCTGACCGACAACCTGCGCTACACGGCGGGCGTGGCCTACCTCGACGCCAAGTACGAAAGCTTCCCGGCCGCCGAGGTTCTCGATCCGCTGACGCCCACCCAGTGCGAGGCGCTGAACGCCGCGCCGAACTTCCCGCCCTGGCCGTGCGGCAACCGCAGCACCCAGCGCGACGTCTCGGGCAACCAAATGATCCGCGCGCCCGAATGGAGCGCTAACGCCAGCCTGATGTACGAGCGTGATCTGTGGGGCGGCGTTTTCGACGCGACCGGGTCGCTCTACTATACTGCGGAGTTCCCCCACGACGTCGACAACCGCATCATGCAGCCGTCCTACACCTTGCTGCGTGGCGAAATGGGCTGGGCTCCGGCCGATGGAAATTGGCGCGTCGCGGTCTGGGGCGACAACCTCACCGACGAGGAATACTTCCTCAACGTCAATACTTCGACGACGGGCGACACCTCGATTTACGGCGCGCCCCGGCGGTTCGGTGTGACGCTGAGCTTCAAGACACAGTAGAATCTCCTCTCCCGGAGCATCTCAAGCGGCGGCAGGTATGCCGCCGCTTTCTTTTTGGCTTCTGTCCTGGAGAAGCGTCGCACGACGCCGCTCCGGCAAAGCCTTCGGGCCGCCGTGCTTCGAGGGATCCTTTGGAAGCGGTGTCGGTCTTGCGACCTAGAAGACGTACTTGCCGGCGAGGCGCTCGCGCACCGCCGGCCGGGCCACCTTCATGGAAGGCGTCCGCGGCAGCTCGTCCATGATCTCGACCGCGACGGGCACGTTGTACGAGGGCATGTTCTCTCGCACCAGCGCTTGAAGCTCCTCGGGTGTCGGCGCGGGTTTTCCGGCGGCTGTCTCGATAACCGCCAGCGGCGCCTGGCCCAGGCGCGAATCCTTGATGGCCAGCACCGCGGCGTCGCGCACGGCGGGATGCATGCGCAGCACCTCGGCGACCTTCTCGGGAAGAACCTTGAACCCACCCCGAATGATCGCCTCGTCGGCCCGGCCGTGGATGTAGAGGAAGCCGTCTTCGTCAAGCGAAGCCAGGTCGGTGGTCTGGATCCAGTCCGGGCCCCAACGATTGGCCTTGAGGCAAAGGATGCCGATCTGGTTGGGCCCCAGTTCCTGGCCGGTTTCGGGATCGATCACCCGCGCCTGTGCGTCGGGACGCAACCGTCCGACCGAGGCGGCCTTTTCCTTGCCCAGCGCGCGATAGTCGGCCAACGACCAGCCGGCGATGCCGCCGATGAATTCCGATGCGCCATACTCGCTGAGTACGGGAATGCCATAGCGGTCCTCAAATTCGGCTCTCGCGGCGGGATCCAACGGCGCCGTACCCGAGCGAACGCAGATGAGCGATGCGAGCTTCTCCTTCGGCGGATTGAGCTCAAGCACCATGTTGAGCATCGAGGGGACGAGCGATCCGGCCTTCGTCTTGAAGCGCGCGACGGCCTCGACCCAGCCTGCCGCATCGAATTTCTCGAACAGCACCATGGGGCGGCCGTGATGCAGCATCATGGCCACATGGAAGATGCCTGACGCATGGCCGAATGGTCCCGCTTGGATCGATGGCGAGCGCTGCAGGGTGACCGTGGTTCCTTGCTGGCCGGGCCGCTCGGAGCGACGGCCGATTTCCATCGCGCGCGCGAGGACCGGCGCCGTCACGGGTATGCGCTTGGGCTCTCCGGTCGTCCCGCTGCTCATGCGTTCTATTACGGTCCCCTCCGGCATGACCCGGAACGGACCTGCGCCGAGAACGTCGGCGCCCGGGCGGAAGGCGATGTTGTCGGGGCCGTCAAGGTCGACCACGACGCCAAGCGCGCCGATCGAGCTGACCGCCGCGTCGAGCTGTGCGGACCAATCCTGCTCCACCCCGACGATAGCCGGCATGCGCAGGCGTTCGACTTCGGCCGCGAGTTTGGCCGTGGGCTGCAGCGGGTTGAGGGGGCACAGGCATCGGCCGGACATCAGCAGGCCCAGCGCCGCCCCAATCATGGCCGGATGATTTCTGGCGATCCAGCCGACGGGCTGGCCCGGTTCGATACCGGCTTCATCCAGCGTGCGCTCGAGGCCTTCCGCGATGCGCCACAGATCGCCCCAGCTGTAAGAGCGGGAGCCAAAATAGATCGCGGTCGCGCTGCGATCGATGGAAGCCACTTCGCGGAAGTGGCGCTGCAGGTCTTCGGACAATCGGGCCTCCTACGCGTCACGTCCACAGTAGGACAAGGCGCGCGGGCGCAGCCAAGGTGGGATCGTAGGTATTGATTATGCGCATTCCTCAATGCGGCGGACGTCATGGAGTGTGAGGGGCGACGTCGTTAGGCGCCTCTGAAGTCAGCGGCGCGCCGCTCCATGACGGCGGTCAGCCCTTCCTTGAAGTCGTCTGTTCCGAGCAACAAGCTCTGGCCCATCACATTTGCCGACCATTCGCTCTCCATGCTGGAGTCCAGCCCTCTATGCAGAGCTTCCTTGGCGGCGCGGTAGGCTAGCGGCGGCAAGGCGGCGAGTTCGCTTGCCAAGGCCTGGGCCTCCGTGTGGAGCTCCGTCTCGGATTGCGCGAGCTGAGTCGCCAAGCCAATTTGGAGCGCTTCCTCGGCCCGGATCGCTCGCCCACGCAGGGTCATCTCGGCCGCCAGTCCCAGGCCGACCATCCGAGGCAACAGATAAAGGCCGCCCAACGGCGGCATCAGGCCAAGCTTGATCCAGCTCTCCTGAAACTGGGCGCTCGGCGAAACGACGCGGAAATCGCAGGCAAGCGACAACTCGCAGCCGACGGTGACCGCAGCGCCCTGAACGGCGGCGACCGTCGGTTTCGGCGAGTGAAAGAGCCGGCGGGCCGCACCCTGAAAGACGCTATAGATCTGCTCGCGGATCGTCATGCCCGGCGTGCGGGAGAGCTCTTCCAGAAAGGCGAAATCGGCCCCCGCGCTGAAGTGCTTGCCTTGGCTGGCGAGCACGATCGCCCGTACTTCCGCGTCGGCGGATAGTTCGTCGATCGCCGCGCATATCTCGCCAAGAGTCTGGGGCCGCAGGGCGTTTCGGCCATCTTGCCGATCGATCATGACCCAACCGACGGATTGGCGTCGCTCGACGCGGATATCTTCGTACATGGTCAGGCCCAGTCGTCCGCCCAGGGGTCGCGCGGCATACCAAGGACTCGCTCCGCTATTTTGTTGCGATGGATTTCGCTGGTGCCGCCGCCGATGGTGGCGGTCTTGGCGCCCAGGAAGGCGCGACCGGGGCGGTCCAGCGTCAAGCCTTCGGCGCCGCGAACATCGACGGCCAACTCATACAGCCTGCGCTCTTCTTCTTGGCCGAAAAGCTTGAGGACCGAGCCCTCTGCGCCGGGATCACCGCCTTCAAGGATGGTGTTCATGTTGCGAAGCCCGTGCAACCGCAGAAGCTGGGTGTTGACCCACGCCTGCGCCGCGCGTCTGCGAAGACCGTGATCCACCCCGGCGGCGGCTTCGCGCTTGCCGAGCTGGCCTATGATGCGTTCGGCAAGGAAAAGCTGCCGCTGCTGAGCGCCCACAAAGTTCGTGGAATGCTCATGGGCGAGAGTGGTCTTGGTGACCTTCCAGCCGCCGTCGATCTCGCCGATGAGGTTGCTCATCGGCACCCGGACGTTGTCGAGGAAGACTTCGTTGAAATCGGGCAGGCCGTTCAACTTCCGGATCGGCCGGACAGTGACGCCTTCGGCGTTCAGGGGAATAACGACACAGCTGATCCCCGAATGCTTGGGAACTAGCGGCCCTGTGCGGATGAGCGTGTACATCCAGTGGCAGAAGTGTGCGCCGGAGGTCCAGATCTTCTGGCCGTTGACGACGATCTCGTCGCCCTCAACCACGCCGCGGGTGCGCAGCGACGCCAGGTCGGAGCCCGCGCCCGGTTCGGAGAAGCCGCTGGCCCACAGGATATCGGCGCGCCGCGTCGCCTCCAGGAAGCGGGCCTTCTGGTCGGGGGTGCCGTGCACGAAGATGGTCGGGCCCGTCAGGCTCAGACCCCGGTTTCCGATCAGCGGCGGCAGCCCGCGCGCGGCGATTTCGGAGTGGTAGAGCACTTGCTGGATAAAGCTCGCCTCGCGGCCGCCGTACGCCTTGGGCCAGTGAATGCCCGCCCAGCCGGCTTCGGCCATCTCGGCTTGCCAGGCCTGCAAGGCCGGGATGCTGCGCTCGCGCAGTTCCGCCAATCGCTCGGGAGTCGCGTGGTCGTCCAGCCAACCTCGGAATTCGGCGATGAACGCACGGTCGCCCTCGGCCAGCGTGACGTCGTCCTCCACGCTGTGCTGTTTAACGGCGCCTCCGTCGCGTCTTTGGTGGGCGATATCGTCGATGAGTTCGGCGGCGAGGATGTCGAGGTGGCGGTCGTCCGAACCGAGACTGAGCTGACAGCCCTTGGCCCGGCGCAGCAGCAGGTGCATGTCGTGTTCCCAGGTGCAGGCGATGGCGCCATGAGCCTGGACGGCGTCCGCGGTGACCTTAACGCCGCTGGCCGATGCGACGATCTTGGCTGTTCGCGCAATACGGGGGTCAGGCGCGCCATCCTTGGTCGACTGGGCGGCGCCGGCGACGGCGGACTTGGCGTTCTCAGTGGCGACCAGCATGTCCGCGAGTTTGTGCTTGATGGCCTGGAAGCGCCCGATCGGTTCGCCGAATTGCTTGCGGTCCAGGCTGTACTTCTGGGTCATGCGGAGCGCGGCGTCGGCCACGGCCACAGACTCGGCCGCAAGCAACGACCAGGCCAGCGCCAGGGCCGAGCTGACGGGGAAATCCGATACGGCCGTTGCTGGCGCCCCGTTTAGAGTCACGGCGGCAAGGCGGCGCGTGGCGTCGAACGTACGCAGTTCCTGCCGCTCGACTTCCGGCGCCGAGGCCTCGACCGCCCACCATCTGCCACCGACAGGGAACAGGAAGACATCAAGGGCCGCGCCGTCCATCACCTGGGCGATTTCACCGGTGATGCGGGCGACGCTTCCGTTCTGCGACACCTCAAGCGCTTCCGCCGCGCCGGTGTCGGCCGAGAACGCCGCGCCCACCACCTTCTCGCCCGTGGCCAACGCGTTCGCGAGTTCCTCGCAGGCTTCGCCGTCGCCGGCCCCTAGAACGTGCGCCGCGACAAAGATCGAAACGATCGGCAACGGCGTGACGTTTTCCGCGAGGGCTTCGGCAATCACGAGTTCATCGGCGATACCGATCCCGGACCCGCCCATCGCCTCGGGCAATCCGGCGCCCGTCAGCCCCAGTTCGGCAAGGCCCTTCCAGAGCTCTCGGTCCAGCGCCGCCCCCCCCTCGAACGCCCGGCGCGCGGCCGAGCGATCGGGCACGAACCGCTTCAGGACGCGGGCGATCTCTTCCTGTTCTGCTGTCGGCATCCCGCTGACCCCATCGGACCGTCGCCACTGCGGCGAGCGATCCAATGTCATCGGCCTAGGTGAGGGGAGGGTCCAATGCGTAAGCGGCCCGGACTCGGGAGTTTCCGCCAAAAGTGGAAGGTCACCCACCGTAATTCAGGAGGAACCGCCCTAAATCGTGAACGGCCTGCCCCTATCGCGATCGCGCATGTCGCCGCACTATCGGGGCTTCAAGGCCCGCTTCAGATGGGTCAGAGGCGCATTAGGAAAGGTTTATCATGGCCGGCAGCTCGCGTGCCGTCGCCCCCGAGGCGGCCGCCCCTGCGCAGATCAACGTCGATCTCCTGCTGTTCTTCAATGCAGTCGCGGAGGAATTGTCCTTCACACGCGCGGCGCGGCGGCTTGGCATCGACCAGTCGTGGCTTTCGCACAAGATCCGGCAGCTGGAGACCGAGCTCTCCTGCACTCTCTTCGCCCGTACGACCCGCCGGATCGAGTTGACCAGCGCCGGTTTGGCCCTGCTCGAGCCAAGCCGCGCGCTGGCGCGGGCAGCCGACGAGGCGCGCCGCGCCGCCGCAGCCGTGAGCGCCGGACTCAAAGGCACGCTGCGGATCGGCGCGCTCCCTTACAGCTTCCTCAACCCCGAGCGGGTGCAGCTTGTCGACGGGTTCATGAGAGAGCATCCGGAAACTGAACTGGACGTCAGCACCGGCCCTTCGCTGCAACTCCTGGAGCGGGTTGTGCGGGGCGAACTCGACCTCGCCTTCATCTCCTGGCCGTTCGATCCGGCGGGCCTGGAGATGCTTGAGGTGCGGATAGACAACTTCCTTCTGCTGGCGCCGCGTGACAACCCGCTGGCGGAAAAGGAAGAGGTCACTCTTGAAGACGTGGCCGGGCAGCGAATGGTCATGCCTGTCGAGCGGCGCAATCCCTACACGTTCAAGTCGCTCTACCAGCCGTTCGTCGATGCCGGAGCCATTCCCATCCATGCGGCGGAATTCGAACGCGACGCGATGTTCCGTCTCGCGGAAGGCCAGAAAGCCCTCATCCTCTGCCACCACCACGACGTCGCGAACCGCTGCGGAGACATCTTTGTCGCGCGCGAGCTGAGCGGATACCGTGCCGAGAACCGGAAATGCCTGGTTCGCCGGCGTAACTACCTCACGCCCGCTATCGAGGAGTTCTGGGCCATCGCCAAGGCCGGCGGGGCTAAGGCCATCGACCTGGAAGTTGTCTAGAACAGAGCCTTGACCGCGCGCTTGTCGATTTTCATGGACGGCGTGCGGGGGAGTTCGCGCACGACCTTGATCACCGTTGGCACCTGGTAGGCCACCAGCTCCCGGCGCGCGAATTTCATGAGTTCGGCCGGCGGCAAGAGCGGCTGACCAGGCTTGATCTCGACGACGGCGGCCGGGGCTTCACCTAGCCGCTCGTGGGGCAGGCCGACGACGGCCACATCCCCGACCTGCGGGTGCCGCTTTAGCGCGTCGGCGATCACCGAAGGTACGATCTTGAAGCCGCCTCGGTTGATCGCGTCGTCGGCCCGGCCGTGGATATACAGAAAGTCGTCATCGTCGAACGAAACCAGGTCGGAGGTTCGCATCCACTGCGGCCCCATGCGGTGCACTCGCACCTCCATGACGCCCGTCGATCCGGGGGTGAGTTCCTCGCCGCTGTCGGGGTCCACGACCCGCGCGTCGGCGACGTGACGCCGGAAGCGGCCGACCGCGGCCTCTTTCGCAAGGCCAAATCGTTTCCTGTCGGCGAGCGAGCCGTTGGCGATCACGCCACAGTATTCGGTGGCTCCGTAGCTGCCCATGACGATAGGGCCGTAACGCTCTTCGAACCGGCGCGCGACCTGCCGATCCATGGGCGACGAGCCTGACCAGACCCCGACAAGGCTCGACAAGTCCTCTGGAGAAGGATCGAAATCGAGAACCATGCGCATCATGGTCGGCGGCAGCCCTGCGGCGCGGTGCCGGTGGCGGCGGATGGCGGCGGTCCAGGCCTCCGCCGAAAACTTTTCCAGCAGAACGAGCCGCCGTCCGTCGCAGCCGCAACGGGAAACCGCGAGAGAGCCGGTGATGTGGACAAGCGGCGAGTACTGGATCAGCGGGGACTGCTTAGGCGGGGACGTCTCTTCCTCGCCGAACTCCAGTCCTATCGCGATATTTTCCAGATGGGCCGCGTAGAGCGAGTCGAAGCGGATCGGTATGCGCTTGGGTGCGCCGGTCGTGCCGCTCGTCGGCATCAGGAAGGCGTTGAGACCGCTGTCCGGCATCACCGCCATCGAGGGGCGGGTCAGCACCCGCACGCCGAGGGGGTCGTCGTCGTTGAGGACCAGGGCGCCGATGCCGAGTTCCCGGGTCAACGCCTCAAGAGCGCCCGAGGCGTAGTCTTCCGGCTCAGCGATGACCGCCGCCAGCGGCGCGTTTCGAATGTCGGCATGAAGCCGCTCTTCAGACTGGAACGGGTTGAGCGGAACCTGGCATCGCTCCCCGGCCAGAATGCCGAGGAGCGCACTGGCGGACCACGGCCGGTTGCGGCCGACAATGCCAATCGGGGTGTGCGGCCCTATGCCCATCCCTTCCAGCGCGGCCTGCAGTCGCGCGGAGATCGTCGCCACCTCTCCCCAGGTGAACCAGCCGGCGTCCAGTTCGAATGCGGGCTCCGATGTCTTGGCGAGGGTTCGGCGAATTCTATGCGATAGTTCCATGATACTCGGCGACGCAGACGTTATTTTTCCAACCCTAAGGGGGGCCGCCAGGCCCACAAAAATCGCATCCGCCCAAGTCGTGGAGGGGTTCTCCTAGATGGACGCGGTCAGTTCCTCGGCGGCGCGCCAGTACCGGCCCACGGCGCGCTTGTCGTTGTCCGTCCGTTTGACGAGCATATGACGGGCGGCGACGACCCCGCTGAGCGGACGGGCCACGAGCTCGCCGTCCCTTGCAAAGTCGGCCGGATCGCCTTCGACCATCAGGACGCCGATCCCCTGTGTTTTGGCGAAATGCTCCATCGCGCGACCGCCGGATTCAGGCACCGGCCTCAGGTCAACGCCCGCGTCGGTCAGCGGGGCGGAGATGGCGTCGTAAAGCTGTGGCTGCTCGGCTCGCCGGATCACGCCAATGCGTTGGCCGGACAGGTCGGCGGGCGCGAGGACATCGTGCTCGGCGAGGTCGGCGTTGCGGTCCACCAGGACGTACGGCGTCACCTCGCGCAACAGCAGAGCCTCCAGACCCCGGTCCAGGAAGGGCCACATGACGAGGGCGACGTCCAACTGGCCGCTGACCACCTCATCTATGAGTTCGGGCGTAATGCCCGCCTCGATCACCAGGCTGGCGTCGCGATAGAGAACCGTGAAGTCGTCGTTCAGGCGTCCGAACTCCGGCACGCCGCTACTGGAGGCGTGTGCGCCCACTCGCACGGACAGCGATACGTCGAAGGCCACGCTCCGCGACAGTTCGCGCAGGCGCCGGGCCGCGTCGGCCAGCTCCAGCGCGACGGGAAAGAGCTGCTCGCCTTGCGTCGTCAGTTCGATCCCGCCCTTGGTGCGGTCGAACAGGGCAAAGCCCAGCTGTTCCTCGAACTTCCGCACCTGAGCCGAGAGCCAGGGCTGCGCGATGTTGAGGCGCGCGGCGGCGCGGGTGAAGGAGCGCTCCTCCGCCACGGCCGCGAAGAGGATGGCGAGGCGGGCGTTCATGCTGTCATCTCAAGCGTCCTCACGAAATGACTATCCCCCACCACTGGCCAGTGTGCCAAATCAGGCGGGCGCGGGCTCGCGAATAAGGGCGGCCCGTTGCGCGCGCAGGTCCCCCGCCAGGACGTCCATCACGTGCGCCCGCTTCAGATAGAGATGGGCGTCCGCGTCAGCGGTGAAGCCGAAGGCGCCGTGCACCTGGATGTTGTGGGCTGCGTTCTTCAGCGCCGTGTCCGTGGCCAGGACCTTGGCGGCTAGAGCGTGGAATCGCGCGTCGGGCCGTCCGGTGGCAAGCGCCACCGAGGCGAAGGCCGTCTCGCACCAGGCCGCTTCAGCTAGTATCGCCATGTCGGCGCACTTGTGCTTGACGGCCTGGAAGGAGCCGATCGGCTTTCCGAACTGCTCACGGACCTTGGCGTAGGCGACGGCCATGTCCCGCGCGCCGTCGGCCAGGCCCACCGCATAGGCGGCGATCAGCAGCAACGCCCGGTCGGCTATCGGATCCTCTCCCGCGGGGACCCAGACGACCGGCCTCGCGCCATCCAGCCGCGCCCGTTCCAGGGTGAGGTGACTGTCCATGCACAGAACGTCCTGCAGGACGTCGAAGTCCGCCGTCCGGAAGAGGGCGGCCCCATCCGCCGACCATACGATCGCCCAGGCCGCTTCGCCGGCTTCGATGAGGTGGAACTCGCCCTCCGACTCCGGTCCCAGGGCGAATTCGCCGCGAGGGTTCGCCAGCGCCACACGCACCGAACCCGACGCGATCGCTTCAAGGATCGCCGGGTCGTCGGATCGGGCGGCGAGCCGCGCGCCGAGCGTCAGGCCGAGAACGGCCGGGGAAATGAGGTGGCGCCCGAACTCTCGGTACAACAGCGCTTCTTCGGAGGGACCCAGTCCCACCCCGCCCTGCTGTTCGGAAAGCCCGAGGCTCAGAAAGCCGAGCTCGGCCAGGTCGCTCCACAACCGCGCGTCGCGGTTGCCGACCTGGCCATGTTGCGGGCGCAGGCGCTCGATGGGCGCTTCGCCGGCGAGAAAGCTGCGGGCCGCCTCGATGATTTGCGTCTGCTCGGGTGTGGGCAACAGGTTCATGAGATCACTTGGGCAGGCCGAGCACGCGCTCGCCGATGATGTTGCGCTGGATCTCCGACGTGCCGGCGGCGATCGTCGTCGAGTAGGAACGGAGGTAGGGACGGATCCATGGATCGTCGTCCGGGAGTTCCAGCGAATCCGCGCCCAGGATGTCGAGAGCGATGCGCCGCGTGCGCTGCTGCAGCTGACTGAAGAAGGCGCGCGTCAGCGAAGCCTCCGAACCTGGTGCGCCGACGTAGGCTTTCGAAACGACCATGTAGGTCATGGCCCTGACCGCCGCGTGATCTGCGCGGAGCTGCGCGAGCCGCTGGCCCATTTCGTCATATTCCAGCGTGCGCGCGCCGAACCGCTGCCTGGCCATGTCGATCAGCTTTTCAAGCATCACGCCGTAGGTGATCTGCTCGGACATGCTGGCCGTGCCGCGCTCGAAGCCCAGCGTCGACATCGCCACGTTCCAGCCGTCGTTGATCTCGCCGACGACGTTGGAGAGTGGGATGCGGACGTCGTTGTAGAAGACCTGATTGAAGTGGTGATGGCCGGGTTGGGTCATGATCAGGATTGGGCGCAGCTCGATGCCGGGCGTGGTCATGTCGCAGATCACCCAGCTGATGCCCTTGTGCTTCGGGGCCTCGGGATCGGTGCGCACCAGCAGCTCCTGCCAGTCGGCAAGGTGAGCGTTGCTGGTCCAGATCTTCGAGCCGTTCACGACGAGGTGGTCGCCGTCGATCACGGCGCGTGTGCGCAAGCCGGCCAGGTCGGAGCCGTTGTTCGGCTCGGAAAACCCCTGACACCAGGCGACCTCGCCCTTCAGGATTTTCGGCAGGTGGAAGGCCTTCTGCTCCTCCGAACCCTTGGCCATGATCGTGGGCGCGGCGTGATTGCAGCCGACGAACAGCAGATGCGCGTTGGGCGCGCCGGTGCGCGCATACTCCTCGTACCAGATGAGCTGGTGCGTCAGGGACAGGCCCCGGCCGCCATACTCCTTGGGCCATGAGACGCCCGCCCAGCCGCCCTCGTACTGTTTGCGCTGCCAGGACAGGTCGAATTCCCGCATGGCCTGTCCCTGAGTCGGCCTAGGCTCGCGCGGAATATTATCGTTCAGCCAGTCTCGCGCCTCCTCGCGGAAGCGCTCGTCCTCGGCCGTGAAATCAAGGTTCATACGCTCAGCGCTCCGGCTTCACCGCGTGCGCGCGGGCCGTGATTTCAGAGGGCGGTTGCGGTAGCTCGATATCGGCGGTGCGCGTGGGAAGGATCACCAGCGCGGTTCCAGGGGCGGTGTTCTCTCCGCGCTGGTTCACCGACTCCAGCCGCAGCTCAACGACATGATGGCCGTCCTCGACCCGCTTGTCGGTGACGACGCCGCCGCAGATCGTGGTGTCGCCCATGAAGTTGAAGATGCGCGTCTGCAGCGACAGCTTCCAAAGCCAGCCGTCGTCGCCCATCCAGTTGGTCACCAGGTGCGCGAGCCAGTTGGCGCGCATCTGGCCGTAGTCGTGCGGGGCCGGAAGACCGAGGTCGCGGGCGCGGTCCTGGTCCCAGTGCACGCGCTGGGCGACGTCCGGCACGCCGTAGCGGTCCTCGACATAGAACCCGGGCATGCGCTTGCGCTGCCGGTGGTTCAGCTTGAGCGGCCCGATACCGTAGTGACTAAGGCCCTGGCCCATGTGGTAGGCGATGACGTCCACCATCGACAGCGGTCCCTTGGCCACCGGCGTCAGCGGTTCGCCGATCTCCACATCTTCCCAGTAGCGCTTCTCAGGCCCGCGCAGTTGCTCGGCGGCATAGACCTCGTCGATGCGCGCGATGTCGTCGGGGGTATAGGTCTGACGCTCCAGGCCCGCGTATTTTCCAACCTTGCGTGAGCCGGACCGTTCGGCGCTGACGAAGCTTTCCTCCCGCATCGCAAGCGGCGCGCCTTGCGCGTCGATGTAGAGATGACGATAGACTTCGGTGACCGTCAGGCCGCCGCTGAACTTGGAGTTTTCACGCACAAACACGTTGCCGGTGGCGTAATCGTCGTAGACCACCGCCCCCGGTGTTAGCGGTCTCCACCAGCTCCAATCGACCCCGCTGTAATACTTGCTGACACCCTTGAAGAGACCCTTGAACAGCGCCTTGGTCTCGGCATCCGGTTTCTTGGCCAGCCCGATACCCGTCGACACGAAGAACATCGGCGGCGCGATCATGTCGCCCCAACGCGTGCCTCGTCCATAGTCGCGCTTGTTCCAAAGCGGATTTTCGTCGCCGGTGCTGAAGGCAAAATGCCGGATGGCGTCAACGGTGACTTCCAGGTTGTAGGGCGGGTTGTGTTCGAAGCGCGGCACGCCGATCTGCTGCTTGCAACGCTCGATGTCCTCGGGCGTGATCTTGCCGTCGATGTCCTTCGGTTCAGTAACAGCTGCGTCGGTCATCGCCCTCTTTCCCCTTTTTCTGTTCGGGTGGACGATTCCCGCTGGCGCCGTCACCGGCCAATCCGAGAACGGCCGCATTCAGGTCTAAGGCCCCGAGAAGGTCGATCTAGGGGGCGGGAGCCATAAACCGGGGAAGTCGAGCTTGGACGGACTCCGGCGCGCGGGGTGGTGTGGGGGCGAGATGCGGCGCTCCGCCGCGCGAAAGTCCATGGACCAGCACCCACAGTCGATAAGCCGCCGAGTAGCCGAGACGCTGAGCCTCTCTCCGGACGCCGGCGCCATTGAGTTCGAGGGCCGCTGGACCACCTGGCGCGCGCTGTCGGAGGCGGCGACCGAGATCGAACCTCTGCTGCGCGCGGCCGGGATTTCGCAAACCGCGCCGGTCGGGTGGATCGCCCGCAACTCCCCGGCGGCCGTGGCCGGTTTCGCGGCCTTGCTGATAGCCGGGCGGCCGATCGCTCCGTTGCGGCCGCTTCAGCCTACGGCCGGACTGCGTGAGGACATCAATACGCAGCGTCTGCAGGCGATCCTCGCCGAAGAGCATGACTGGGCGCTGGAAGGCGTAGCGGACGCAGCTCGGGGCGCGGGTAGCGCCGCGGTCGCCATCAGTCATCGACAAACCTTCGGGACCCGCCTGTTGCCCGGTCTTGAACGGCCGGGCGCCGGGCCACATCGGCCGAACGCGCCCGACATGGTGGTCGAGCGCGTTTCCAGCGGGACCACGGGGGCTCCCAAGCGCATTCCGGTTAGTACTGAGGCCGTAATGCTCGCGCTTCGAGCCACCGAAGCCGCCGCGACGGCTG